>NZ_KI260390.1:0-338 GCF_000468015.1 Ruminococcus callidus ATCC 27760
GATCACCCCCGCCTATGCGGGGAAAAGTGCACAAGTTCGGCAATGTCAAGGATCAAGTCGGGATCACCCCCGCCTATGCGGGGAAAAGACGCTGAACCGAAAGGGACAGACCAGAAATTTAGGATCACCCCCGCCTATGCGGGGAAAAGCCGGTAAAAATTAGTAATGACGGATATGTAACAGGATCACCCCCGCCTATGCGGGGAAAAGTGCACCTTTGTTCGGCGGTAGTTTGCAGTGGAAGGATCACCCCCGCCTATGCGGGGAAAAGTCTTTTTCTTTGATCCGGAGCATCTGCGGATCGGGATCACCCCCGCCTATGCGGGGAAAAGTGACTT
>NZ_KI260390.1:438-900 GCF_000468015.1 Ruminococcus callidus ATCC 27760
GAGGATCACCCCCGCCTATGCGGGGAAAAGTGACAAAATGCTTGATCGTTTGGCATGTCATGAGGATCACCCCCGCCTATGCGGGGAAAAGAAGTGGTTCATGACCAAAAAGACCTTCATGGCGGGATCACCCCCGCCTATGCGGGGAAAAGTGATTTTCATGATGCACACCTCCGCTTTTTCGAGGATCACCCCCGCCTATGCGGGGAAAAGCATATTTTGTTCATAATTGGAGGTGATTGCATGGGGATCACCCCCGCCTATGCGGGGAAAAGGTGCCAGAGATACTACAATTTTCCAGTGTTGTAGGATCACCCCCGCCTATGCGGGGAAAAGGGATCAAACGGCTGTAATTTTCCCGTGTTGATAGGATCACCCCCGCCTATGCGGGGAAAAGCGAATCGTTCAACGATATTTTGTACACTCTGCGGGATCACCCCCGCCTATGCGGGGAAAAGGTTT
>NZ_KI260391.1 GCF_000468015.1 Ruminococcus callidus ATCC 27760
GCTCGCTTGGCTAGATGTTAAGTTAATGACATTGATCCCGCTGCGGGGTAAAAGTCTTGTCCGCCACCGAACTTTTCCCCGCATAGGCGGGGGTGATCCGGTACTGGACATTCTCCCGGACCGGCACAAGAACTTTTCCCCGCATAGGCGGGGGTGATCCCGTTTTGCAACGTCGCTTGAAATCACGGTTTGCCTTTTCCCCGCATAGGCGGGGGTGATCCTAGCCATTGACGCATGCTAAAATATCGGGTACACTTTTCCCCGCATAGGCGGGGGTGATCCTGAATGTTAAAAAATTGCGTGATCGGTATCCAGCTTTTCCCCGCATAGGCGGGGGTGATCCTGCCCCCGGTGCGATACTCTCACTCATGCCCCACTTTTCCCCGCATAGGCGGGGGTGATCCCATTTTTAATGCTATCGTCGAGGGCATCAAAAACTTTTCCCCGCATAGGCGGGGGTGATCCTAAATACTGGTGTTGGCATAATCCAAAGAAATTCTTTTCCCCGCATAGGCGGGGGTGATCCCTGGGCGGTCTTGTCCAGACCGTCCCAGTCAGGCTTTTCCCCGCATAGGCGGGGGTGATCCCGCCGGAAGCCTATGTGCAGATGCAGTGCGACTCTTTTCCCCGCATAGGCGGGGGTGATCCTGGTACGCGAAGGGTGCCGTGCTGCATCAGCCGACTTTTCCCCGCATAGGCGGGGGTGATCCTTAAC
>NZ_KI260392.1:0-1751 GCF_000468015.1 Ruminococcus callidus ATCC 27760
CAACTGGATGTCCTCCGGAGAACATTCCTACAACAATTATCTGAAAAAGATCCAGTGTGTAGACGGCTATTTGGAATATGATCCTGAAAATAATGTGTGGAATGAGGTGAAAAACGGATGATGAAATTTTTAGTGAAACAGCAAAAAATCGAAGCACTGGAGCGAGAGGTCATTGCCTCTGACCAGATCGCATTTGTTTCGGTGAAGTTCGTATTCGATGGGGCTTGGAAAGCTCTGCACAAGGTGGTGCAGTTCACCCAGTGCGAAGAAACATACAACTTGGTGCTTGGCACAGAGGGAACGACTTGCTTGCTGCCTGCCGAACTGCATCCCGGTGCGGTGAAGATGAGTTTGTTTGGCTACGATGCAGAAAGCGATACCACACTGCGTGCGACAACCGTACCGGTAACTCTTCACATTCGACCGTCTGGTTTTGTTGCAGATGGGGATACGCCAATTCCGCCGACGCCGGATCTGTATACGCAGCTTTTGAAAAAGCTTTCCGAGATGCAAACCGGAGCAAACGGAAAAGACGGCAGTTCTGCTTATGAAATCGCCATAGAAAACGGTTTTGTAGGAACAGCTGCAGAATGGCTGGAGAGTTTGAAAGGCAAGGATGGTATTGATGGCAAGAACGGACTACCGGGAAAGGACGGAAAAGATGGTGCAGACGGTTTGCCCGGTAAGGATGGCACAAATGGGAAAGATGGCTTACCGGGGAAAGACGGTAGAGATGGGCGTGACGGAAAGGACGGCGTTTCTCCGGATTTGACAAATTATCCGGATACCGATGCTGTGAAAGCACTGGTTCAAGATGCGGTTCAGCCGCTTCTGGAAAAGGCACATACCCACGAAAATCAATCCGCATTGGATCAGATCAATGCCGCTAAAATCGCACAATGGGATGGCTTTGGCACACAAATCAACGGGCTTAGCACAAAGGTTACAGTCTATTCGGAAAAGGTGGAGAGTAATACTTCCAGAATCGGAACGGCAGAACGCACTTTGGAGAGCCTGCAAAAGCAAATTGACAACCTGACAAGCGGCAGAAATTACACCATTCTATTTCAGTCCGGGCAGAATGCCATTTCGACCTATGCACCAACTCTCAGTATGATTCTGGACGGCAGCTATCAGACAATGACAGATTTTCTGGCTGCCTATCCGCAGTTTTGCAGTGTAGAAAATGATTTCGTGTTGTCCTACTCGCAGACGTGTTTTAACTGGGATAAGTCGGTCTTGACCGTTTGTGCAAAGCCATTGTCCCTGACGAAAAATGCGGAAATCGTGATGTCCTATCAGTCGGGTTCCAGTGAAACCGGAAGTTTGTATCTGGTGCCGAAACCGCAGAAGATCGACATTCCCATTGGCGTGTATGTGAATACAGAAATCGATGCAAATCGTGCGGTTTCTCTGGATTTCCAATGGCTGCAGTCGGACACCTTTATCACCACCATCACAGAATGCACTGGCATTTCTGACGGCGAATATTACCTTGCCTGGGTGGGCAGAAGCAACAATTCTCATCCGAAAATCCGATTCCTGAAAGTACTGGAGGGTTAAAAATATGATGAAAGATACCATTTGCGTGGCTGTCGGCTTGGTCGGCGGCTTTTTTACTGCCATTTTTGGCGGCTGGGACTCCGCTCTGGTGACACTGGTCGTCTTCATGGCAATCGACTTTTTCACCGGCATCATCACCGCCATGATGAAAAAGTCCAAACACACAGAAAGCGGCGGACTTTCTTCCA
>NZ_KI260392.1:1851-2206 GCF_000468015.1 Ruminococcus callidus ATCC 27760
CGGAAATCGTGATGTCCTATCAGTCGGGTTCCAGCGAAGCCGGAAGCCTGTATCTGGTGCAGAAACCGCAGAAGATCGACATTCCTATTGGTGTGTATGTGAACACAGAGATTGATGCAAATCGTGCGGTTTCTCTGGATTTCCAATGGCTGCAGTCGGAAACCTTTATCACCACCATCACAGAATGCACCGGCATTTCTGACGGCGAATATTACCTTGCATGGGCAGGCAGAAGCAACAATTCCCACCCGAAAATCCGATTCCTGAAAGTACTGGAGGGTTGAAAATGAAAGATACCATTTGTGTAGCTGTCGGCTTGGCCGGCGGCTTTTTTACTGCCATTTTTGGCGGCTGG
>NZ_KI260392.1:2306-2794 GCF_000468015.1 Ruminococcus callidus ATCC 27760
TCCAAACACACAGAAAGCGGCGGACTTTCTTCCAAAGCCGGCTGGTTCGGTCTGGCGAAAAAGGTCTGCACTTTAATGCTGATCGTCGTTGCAGTTCGGATGGATATTCTGCTGAATACCAACTACATCCGGGATGCTGTTTGCATCAGCTTTTGCCTGAACGAACTGCTTTCCATTGTGGAAAATACAAGTTTGATGGGAATCCCTTACCCGCCCGCAATCAAAAAAGCAATTGATGTTCTGCAAACGAAAATCGGCAGAACCGAAGAAACGACCGACAAGGAGGACAAGTAATATGGCTATTTTAAGACCGGATGCAACAACAACTCTGAATGGAGTAAAAATCAACGAGTATTTGCTCACCAAACACAATCCCAACCACATCGATATGCCCTCTGTTTCCATGGCAGGAAAAATCATTGGTGTGACCGTCCACAATACCGACTGGATCACCGTAGCAAGCGGCACGACCCCTGCGGAACAGTACA
>NZ_KI260392.1:2894-3780 GCF_000468015.1 Ruminococcus callidus ATCC 27760
CAATTGATGTTCTGCAAACGAAAATCGGCAGAACGGAAGAAACGACCGACAAGGAGGACAAGTAATATGACGATTTTAAGACCAGATGCAACAATGACTCTGAACGGAGTAAAAATCAACGAGTATTTACTCACCAAACACAATCCCATCCATATCGATATGCCCTCTTTTTCCATGACAGGAAAAATCATCGGTGTGACTGTCCATAACACAGACTGGATCACCGTAGCAAGCGGAACGACCCCTGCGGAACAGTATACGAGAGCAACGGTCAATAACAACATGAAGGATGTGCGTGTCCACTACTATGTGGATAACGTGTGTGCGTGGCAGAATCTGCCCCATAGTCTGAGCGGCTGGCACGCCGCTGATGGCAGTGGCAATGGAAATCGCAGAACCATTGCCATTGAGTGTATTATGTCCTCTGCGTACAATTCTGTTGATAAAAAGTCGGAGGACAATGCAGCGAAATTGGCAGCAGCCCTTCTGAAACAGTATGGATTGGACATCAACCATCTCTACACGCATACCCACTGGCTGAATGTTCGTGACGGACGAAACGGAACGATTGATCAATTGAACACCATGTACAATCGGTACAAAATGTGTCCGGCGTATATCTTGCCCCATTGGGCGGAGTTCAAGAAAAAGGTACAGTCTTATTTAAATGCAGGTTCCTCTGTTGCACCTTCTACAAAGCAGCTTTACCGTGTGAGAAAGTCTTGGGCAGATGCGAAGTCGCAGCTGGGGGCATATTCTTCCTTAGAAAATGCAAAGAAAGTGTGCAAGGTCGGATATTCTGTATTTGATGCCAACGAAAATGTAGTCTACACCAATGGCAGTCAGTTCACCAAGGGGCAGAAGGTTGCCATTCGTGCCAATACAC
>NZ_KI260392.1:3880-18154 GCF_000468015.1 Ruminococcus callidus ATCC 27760
ATCGTATCACCACAAAGCCGGAGTTCTGCGGAAAGACACCGGTGGGACAGTATGTGACCGGTTATGTTTCTTGGGATAATTTCGGGGTGATCGGATGAATGCAGAACAAAAAGACCAGATCCGGCAGCTGCACAGCAGCGGTCTGGGCTACAAGAAAATCGCAGCCCAATTAGGGCTGTCCGTCAACACCGTAGCTTCTTTCTGCAAACGGCAGAGAGAAAGCGAATCCTGCCCACACTGTCCGCAGTGTGGGCGTTCTGTTGTGCAGACACCGCACCGAAAGCCGAAACGATTCTGTTCCACACAATGCCACAATACTTGGTGGAATCACCATGCTGTATCGAGGAACGGCAAATTACAGCAGCTCTGCCCTATTTGCAAAGAGCCGTTTTTTGCCTATCCCAGTTCACACCGAAAATATTGTTCCCGTCTTTGCTATGGGAAGTACAGAAAGGAAATGTGTCATGGAAAAAGAACATTACCATAAGATCATTACGTATCAAACCACAGTTTCGATTTTGAAAAGCTGGATGCATGCTGGATTGGTCACGCCGGAGGAATTCCAAAAAATCAACACCATAATTGCCGAACGTTCCGGCATATCTTTGTGCAGTATATTCCTTGACTCCTGCCCGATCGTACGGTAATATGTCATCGGAAAGGGGGAGATTATCACGGCACGAGTGATACAAAAAGTTGCATTTCCACAGAAAAAGCCGTTCCTGTTGAAACGGACGGCAGCCTATGCCAGAGTGTCCAGCGGAAAGGATGCCATGCTCCATTCTCTGTCGGCACAGGTCAGCTATTACAATCAGCTGATCCAGAGCAATCCGGAGTGGCTGTTCTGCGGTGTTTATGCAGATGAGGCATTGACGGGAACAAAGGAAAATCGTGCAGAATTTCAAAAGCTGCTGAATCGATGCCGGCGGGGAGAAATTGACTTGATTCTGACAAAGTCCATTTCCCGTTTTGCACGAAACACGGTCACCCTGCTGGAAACGGTACGGGAACTGAAAACACTGGGCGTTGATGTCTATTTCGAGGAACAGCGGATTCATTCCATGAGTTCAGACGGCGAGCTGATGCTTTCCATTCTGGCATCTTACGCACAGGAGGAAAGCTATTCTGCCAGCGAGAACAAAAAGTGGCAGATGCGAAAGGACTTTGAACAGGGAAAAGTCGGGAGTATGCGAATGCTGGGCTACCGGCGAACCAAGTCCGGAAAACTGGAAATTGTACCGGAGGAGGCGGAAATCGTCAAAATGATTTTTCTATATTATCTGTCTGGTATGGGCAAGCTGGCAATTGCCAAGAAACTGAACGAACAGCAGATATGCACGGTGCGTGGCTGTGCATGGACGACAGAGGACGTAAGGCGAACGCTCCGCAATGAAAAGTACACCGGAAACCTGTTGCTGCAAAAAAGTTTTCGGGAAAATCACATTACCAAGAAAAAGGTGGCTAACATCGGACAGCTTCCGCAGTATTTTGTTGCCGGTTCGCATGAAGCCATCATTTCGCAGGAACAGTTTGATGCGGTGCAGAAACAAATGGCGGAACGGCAGAAAAAATATGCCGGTTCCTGTACCACAAACCGATATCCATTTACGCAGAAAATACGGTGTGCCTGCTGCGGCAAGTATTACCGCAGAAAAACGACTGTGACCGGTGTGGTCTGGATTTGTTCCACTTACAACACCAAAGGGAAAAAATACTGTCCAACGGCAAAACAGATTCCGGAAAATACGCTGATTTCTGCCTGCTGTGATGTTTTGGAAATATCGGAATTTGATGCGGAGCGATTTGCGGAACAAATCGAACAGATTCAGATTCCTGCACCCAATGAACTGCAATTCTGCTTTTCGGACGGAACGGAACAAACCGTATCTTGGAAAGACCGTTCCCGTTCGGAAAGCTGGACGGCGGAAATGCGAGAGAAAGCGAGGCAGAAAAAATGGCGACAGTCCTAAAAATACCGGCAAAGTTTCATCCCATAACGCATTTGCCGGAAACCAAGGTTCAGAAACGCAGAGTGGCAGCCTATGCCAGAGTTTCCACAGATTCCGAGGAGCAGCAGACCTCTTATGCTGCACAGGTAGATCGCTACACCAAGTACATTCAGGAACGGGCAGACTGGGAGTTTGTTGCAGTCTACACCGATGAGGGCATTTCTGCCCTGAATACCAAACATCGGGATGGCTTTAATCGCATGGTGGCAGATGCTCTGGATGGCAAAATCGATTTGATTGTCACCAAGTCGGTCAGCCGGTTTGCACGAAACACCGTAGATTCTTTGACGACTGTACGAAAGCTGAAAGAAAAAGGCGTGGAGGTGTTTTTTGAGAAAGAAAACATCTACACGCTGGATTCCAAGGGCGAGCTGCTGATCACCATCATGTCCAGTCTGGCACAGGAGGAGAGCCGTTCTATTTCGGAAAATGTAACTTGGGGACAGCGAAAGCGAATGGCGGATGGCAAGGTCAGCCTGCCGTACAAGCATTTTCTGGGCTATCGAAAAGGAGCAGATGGCTTGCCGGAAATTGTGCCGGAGGAGGCGGAGATTGTTCGGAACATCTACCGTTGGTTTATGGAGGGGAAAACGCCGACTGGCATTGCGAGAACATTGACAGAACAGGGCGTTCCGACACCTGCCGGCAAGGAACAATGGTGTTCCAGCACAGTGAAAAGCATCCTGACCAATGAAAAATACAAGGGTTCTGCTCTATTGCAAAAGAGATTTACGGTGGATTTCCTCACGAAAAAATCTAAGGTGAATGAGGGTGAAGTGCCCCAATACTACATTGAGGAAAGTCACCCTGCCATCATAGAGCCGGAGGAATTTGAACTGGTGCAGGCAGAATTGCTGCGGAGGCAAAATCTACGGCGGCAGTACAATGGAAAGAGCGTATTTGCTGCACGGCTTGTCTGCGGTGACTGTGGAAATTTCTTCGGAGCAAAGGTCTGGCATTCCAACAGCAAATACCGGCAGGTGATCTGGCAGTGCAATCACAAATTCCAAGGGGTGTGCAAATGCCAGACACCCCATTTGCAGGAGAGCGTCATACAGCAGCGGTTTCAGGCAGCCGTTCAGGAATTGCTGCAAAAGCGGAAAGCGATTCTGGAAAACTGTCAGGTGATGCTGGAATTGCTCACGGACTGTACGGATTTGGAGTATCAATTACAGGAACTGGAAATGCAGAAAATGCAAATTTCGGAACAGGTACAGGGATATGTTCGGGAGAACAGTGAAATTGTGCAGGATCAGGAAAAGTATGAGGAACGGTATCAGGCACTTGTGGGACAGTATGAACCGCTGCAGAAACAAGAAACCGCTCTGCAGGAACGGCGAGCAGAGCGGTTGGCAAGACGGGAACAGATTCAGGGCTTTCAAAGAGTATTGAACGGACAAGATGGGATGCTGCCGGAATTTGATACACAATTGTGGCTGGCTGCTGTAGAAAAAGCAGTGGTGCATCGAGATGGAAAAATCGTGTTTGTTTTGAAAGATGGGACGGAGTTGGTGCAGGAAATTTGAGGAGTGTGGGGTGCAGAACGCACTCCCTTTGCTTTTCGGGTGTGCATTGTATCATTTGTGACGTGCGTTTCCAGTTGCGACGACCGGATTTAAACCATAAAAGCTTGAAAACTTATATTTGAGTTTTCAAGCTTTTTCTTTCACACTGCTTGCAATTTCAGTTTTTTTGTGGTATAATTTCAATAACAAGTAAATCACGATGCGAAAGGGTGATGACTATGGAGAGAATTTTTAATATTACGGGTTCCTGCAATCCGCAGCAGCATTATATGGTCAATCTGGATTCTAGACTTGCGGAGATCAAAAAAATGATCGACCGTGGGGATTATTTTACAATCAATCGAGGAAGATAGTATGGGAAGACGACGATAATTCGTGCGTTAGCTTCCTATTTAAGCGAGGATTATTTTGTCATCAGCATGGATTTTCAGTTTGTTAGTCATTCTGATTTTGTCAGCGAAAGTGCGTTTGTTCGGGGATTCGCACGAGAATTATGGTGTCAAAGAGAAATGCGTGAAATGATAATTCCTGAGATTCAATCACAAATCAAATCATTGAAACAAATTGGCGTAGAATATACATTCACACTCGACTTCTTCCCAAGAACGGGAAAATCGCTGATTTGTTCCCAAAGACGTATCTCCGTGGAAACAAGTCAGCGTATGTTATCAATTCAAGGGTATCGAGGCACGTTGAGTGCGTGGTTCTTTTGTCCCAACTTCCAGACGAGCATATTGACATAGATATAAACCTTGATGAGTTGACTTAATTTGCAGAATGTAGGGCGACTTACTCCATATTTGATAGTTTCAGTTGATTTTTCTTGCGTTTTAGCGTATAATGATAATAACAGCGTGGGCTGACACGATTCAATCCGGTGGTCACATTCATGACCAACTCTGTTGCGAAAGATACAGAGCGTTGGCGAAGGCAACGAAATTCCTCGCTCCCCTGCCGAACGTAAGGGTCGGCATAGTTGAACGGACAACAGAAAAATCAGTCACTAGAGGGTGGTAGTATTACTGCGGTAATTCACCACCCTCTTAAATTTTATGCAAGAACACCACTTAGCTAATAATTAAGTGGTGTTTTCTGCATTATGTATCTGTATCAATTTCTGCAAGAACTTCTTTTCCGTATTTTTCGAGCATCTCTGCTAAAAAATCGATGAACTGCTCAAATTCTGCATTGCTATCCATATCACACCTCGAAATCAAATTCTGTTTCTGTATTTTTCGGTTCGCCCTTTACCGCAAAACTGTAAGTATCACCGTCGGTTGACACCGATGCCAACGCCCCCTCGGTATAGTTAGCATTGTTACGCTTTACAACGTGTTTTAGGCAGTTATCCACGAAGTCTGTGATAATGAGAATCGCATCAGTGACTGGCATATCTGCGGTCAATGTAGTGCTGTAACTTATACTCTCAATCGTGCCATAGTCGGGGTCAAACGTCATGCAAGTTTGCTTAATTAGTACATTCATTTTTCTTTACCTCTCTAAATCAAAATCATTATTTTTATTCCGCTCTTTGACGGCTTGTGCTTGCATCTGAGCTTGCATCAGTCGTTGCTGTGCAGGATTACCCTTGCGGACGTAACCACGCTCTGAGAGCAGTTTCTCAGCCTCGTAGCGGGCTTGGCTTTTGGCAACATATTTCAGTTTTTCTCGCTCCTCAGAGAGTGCCTTTTGCTGTCGCTGTAAGGTGGCTTGTGCCTGCATCAGTTGCTGTTTATCCTGCCGGATTTGGTATTGTTTTTGTGCAATTGTTTGTTTGTCTTTTTCAACCGCATCACGTTCAGACAACACCATTTTTGCAGCTGTCATTTGCTTTTCCAACTCGATTTCTTCTTTTGATTTTTCAATGATTTTTTCTTTGCCAAAAAGAGTTTTTTCAACTTTTGTCGGTGCAGGTGTAAACGCATCAACCATATTTTCGGCTTCTGTTTTTTTGTCAGCGATTATCTGATTTTGCGTTTCGATTTCTGCTTGATTTTTGGATTTTACGGCTTCCTGTTCTGTAATTTCAGCCCTGTTTTTATAGGCGGTCTGGCGGTACTCCTCGCAAGAGTAAGTCTGCCCTCTGCCTTTGGTTTCTTCGGCAATTTCTATGCCGTGTGCCTCGCAAATTTCACGAAAAACTTTCCGCTCCGATTGCGTGAAGTTGGCAATTGCCTGCTTGCCTGTACCATACCCCATTTGTTCCAACGCCTTATTGATGCCTTGCTGTCTAGTCATACCTTTTTTCATGCCGTCAGCGTATGGAATCATATCATAATGCAGGTGCGGTGTAGCTTCATCTTGGTGTATCACAGCATTAAAAACGTGGAACTGTGGGTTACGCTCCCCAAAGCCTGCCATGTACTCTCGCAGACACTCAACAGCAACTTTTGCGGCTTCTGGACTGCTTGCATATCCTGTGTCGTGCATCGTGCCAACCCCAACCACGTACTCATAGAAAGATTGCTGTTTGTTATCGTTTTTGATGACAGTGTCGGCTCTCATTGTATCGGCTCTCACGCCAAACATTTTTTCAAAATAATCTGAAATTTTCCTATCGGAACGGCGTTGCTTTGCGTTGTATTCTGCCACCGCATCGCCAAATATTTCCTCATAAGCATCGGCTAAACTTTGCCGTTTTAACTCGATGTTGTCTTTAATCCTTGCTTTGTCCACGTTCGGCGAAATCATCTCTCTGTTGTTGTGCCTCAGCTTACCTTTACCTCTTGCATAACTGATACGCTTCATCTATACCGCTCCTTTCGTTGATTCCGACGTATAGGTATAACTTGCTATACCTATTGCCGTCTACCTCTGTCTATGCCTTGCAACTGTAGCTGTCTGCATCGTACTGTCCCACGCTTGCTGATTTCCAAAAAGCACGCATTTTCGCCGTTTTCACGGCTTTGCGTGTCTTTTTGCCCAATCCGCAAGCTCACACTGGACTTGCAAGTCTTGGTTCTGCTACTCTTTTTAAGAGTAGCCCCTTATCACTTTTGACAACTGGCTAGCCGTCATCAAAAGTGTAAGTGGCTCTCCGAGGGGCAAGGGCGTTGCCCTGCACCCACTCTGCCGAGGGCTTCAAGTGGGGATACCCCACTTAAAAATCTCCCCTTATTCGCATCGTTAGCGTTACTGTTACCGTTACGGCGTAACGGTAAGCAACGCACTCATTGCATCATCTCTGCTAGCAGCTCACGTTTGTACTTGTAGTACGTGTTTCGTGAGATGCCTGCAAGCGTTATACACTCGCTATCGTTAAGCGTACCGCCGAAGCTTACGTTATGCTTGCGGATAATCTCTTTTGCAGGCTTTGCTTTTTTTACGTTTAACTTTCGCCCTGCAACTTGTCCTATCTGCTTGCCGTTTCTCCGTGCAGTTTCGATGCCCTCAGCGGTTCTCCGATGCAGGTCGTCCACCTCTTTTTGCGATTGTTCAAAGGCAAGGCGAATCTGATTCTCTGCAAGAATTTTTAGCACGTTGCGAGTAGCTTTGATGTATTCATCGGCTATCTGATTCCCAGTGTCAGACAGTCCCTCAGCACTACTTAAAGCCTTGCTGTAAGTCGCCGTGTTGATGTGCGGCTCCTTTATAAAAACAAGGTTGACACCCTCGTCGTATAACTGCATGTACAGCCCAACACCCTCGTCAGCATTACGGCTCATACGATTTACACTATCAAAAATAATTGTGTCGCCGGAACGTGCAAGCTTCACGATTTCTTCCAGTTTCTTTCTGCCTGTCGTTTTCGTTCCAGTGTAAACTTCCTTGTAAATTTTAGCATTAGGATATGCTTGAAGAATGTTACGGACTTGTCTATCTATGTTTTGCTTTGGGGTGGAGATGCGACAATATCCATACTCCATTTTGATTCACTCCTTTCTGTTTTACTTGTACCAATTCAAGCGGTCGTTAATTTCAATTTTGCTACGGAATCAGTGCAACCATATTTTCTGACAGCACTTTTGGTACTTGCTTTTTTTACGGTAAAAATTGTACTCAATTAGCCATACATACGCTCCGTATTTGCGTATTTATAATCTTGCCACAACGCTGTGTTACGCTCCGTACATTTTGTATTTTCCCAGAAACTTTTTTCCGGTGATGCTGGCATCGGGGATTGCACTGGTGGCGTGTCGTTTGTATGTATATCCGCTGCCATATCGTAGCACCGCTCCAGCCAGTATGCTATAATATTAGATGTGAAGTGATACTCGATGCGATAATATAGCTCAACGTTGGTATCGGCATCAGTCACTCTAATATTTTTGCGTTTAGTGGGCATCTCATCGCCCACTATTTTTTTTGCCGTTCCATATGTACAAGTTGCCGTTATCGGCATTGCATAATCACCGTAGCCACGCATACACTGGCAATTTTTCGGGTAAAATGGAATGCGGTGCTCTTTCTTGGCAGAGCACGGATTGAGATAACGTATTATTGCTTCCAGTTCGCCTTGACTGGTGATTTTTCGTATCAAAACTTGCATCGGATTTTCGTAGCCTTGCTTTCTTCCCCACCACTTTTTTGCCCACTTCTCAAACGTTTTCGGTATCTCGTGAAAGCATGCAATGTAATGAACGTGCCAGCTGCCATCTTCACACGGTTCAAGAAATTTGTGAATACCTTGAAATTCATCTTTAAACTGCTTTTTCAAGCGATTGATGAAACCAGTAGCTAAGCGATTCATTTCATCGTAGGACGGACGACTTGCCATGGTGCAGGTGATAAACAGGCACTTGTCCCACTTATAACTCGCGATGATTTCCTTGCCTACATGAACCCACGTCAGATGCAGGCTTTTGCTGGTGCGACAGCTAAATAATTCACCTGTTTCCACATCAATTGTGCTGTAATCAACGTCAGCAATGCCATTGTCCACATTACACGCACTAGCATCTACACCTATGCTTTTGGTGTTCTCAACAGTTGTTTTTTTGGCGGAACTATTACCCCTCTCAGAAGCAGTTGCGGGCTTACGCTTCGGCTTGCTATGATTATCGAGCAAGTAACACGCCAAATCGTCAGCATTTTTGAAGTGCTTCGCTCGTTTCAACATGTTACTTACCGTAACCACACTCTTGCCAATAGCAGGGTAATACTCCACCATCACTTTTGTATTTTCGCCCGGCAAGTCTGCACAATGTTCGCCGGTAGTTACTTCAACTTTCACGTTGTCGTCCTGTTGCTGGACTGACTTGTATCGGCAATTCATCTCCGGCATCTCCTTTCTCTGTAGTAAAAAACGACCGTAAAGGTTATCTATAATCCAAGATAGTATTTTTCAGCTTCTGCACTGATTTCATCGATTGCTTTCAAAAACATCTGACGGTCTGCATCACTGAGTTTACCTCTCATTTTACGGTTAAATGTGCTTTCGCTGATGTTGCAGTGCTGGGCAATCTGATATAGCTTTACACCTTTTCTCATCGCTTTAGCTTTGACATCAAAATTATTGCTTGTGTACATCATGTTACATCGTTCCTTTCAGTTTCTTTCAAAAGAAAATCGTTCTTTTTCTTTCACCTGTTATATGTAAGGTTTAAGGGAAAAACCAAATCTACCACCTGCAACAAGGCATAAAAAAAGACCACCAAACCAGCTACTTTAAGCTTGATTTGATGGTCTTTTAGTTATATTTTTGTTTGCAATGCACAGTGTTATGTGTCGGATTTTGTGCAAAACAGAGAAATGAAAAAGAAAAATCAATCTCCTTGAAAAATGTACACTTGTGATGTGGTATAATAGGGATAAACACAAAAAGGGGAGTGATGACAATGGGCAAGGTGAGGTGCTACACATATACAAGAGTGTCAACGGCAATGCAAGTTGACGGCTATAGCCTAAATGCACAACGTGATAAATTACATAAATACGCTGAGTACCAAGGCATGCAGATAATCGAGGAGTTCACCGACGAGGGCAGGTCAGGCAAAAACGTTGTCGGCAGATTGGCTTTCCAAGAAATGCTCTCAAAAATTAAAAGCGGTGAAGATAATGTATCATATGTGCTTGTATTTAAGCTGTCCAGATTCGGGCGTAATGCAGCTGACGTACTTAACAGCCTACAGCTAATGCAGGATAATGGTGTCAATCTGATTTGCGTTGAGGACAACATTGATAGCTCCAAGGATAGCGGAAAACTGATGATTTCTGTACTTTCAGCTGTTGCAGAAATCGAACGTGAAAATATCCTCGTCCAGACTATGGAAGGACGAAAGCAGAAAGCCAGACAGGGCGAGTGGAACGGCGGATTTGCTCCGTTCGGCTATCAGTTAATTGATAAGAAGCTGATTGTGGACGAAAAAGAAGCCGAGATTGTACGGCTCATTTTTGATAAGTTTACCACTACTACAATGGGGATAAACGCAGTTGCATCATATCTCAACCAGCACGGCTACCGCAAAGCAAAGCGGCAGAATAACAAGCTGGAAACCTTTGCTGCATCTTTCATCAAAGGCGTACTGGACAATCCGGTTTATGCTGGCAAAATCGCCTACGGGCGGCGTAAAAGCGAGAAAAAGGCAGGAACGAGAGGGGAGTATCACACCGTTAAGCAAGACGATTATATGCTTAGTGAGGGTGTCCACGATGCCATTATCACAGCTGACACGTGGGAAGCAGCACAGAGGAAACGTAAACAAAACGGTACGGCAAATCCCAAGACACATTCTTTGGAGCATGAGCATATTTTATCAAGCATTCTGAGGTGTCCGGTGTGCGGTAGTCCGATGTACGGAAACGTCAACCGCAAGAAAAATAAAAACGGCGAATACTACCGTGATTACTTTTACTACGCTTGCAAGCACCGCAGGTTTAATGACGGCATTACTTGCCACTACAAGAAGCAGTGGGGACAAGACGTGATAGACACTGCCGTTGAGCAGTTCATCTCTCAACTTACAAAAAATCCAAAGTTCAAAAGTGCACTTGATAAAAAAATCAGTTCTGAAACTGATGCCTCAGAACTTGAAAAAGAAATCGAAATCCTTGAAAAAAAGAGAAAGCAACTTGTTGGGGCAAAAAGTCATTTGTGGCAGAGAATGAGTGACCTTGATATAGACGATAATTTCTACACGCAAAAGTATGCCGACATGGAAGAACAACTCAATAAATTTTATGCTGAAATAGAAAGTGTGGACAGTAACATTGAGATGCTCAGGCAACGTATTATCAATGCCCAGCAGGACAAGCTGTCCTCAGAGAGTGTGTACCGTATCCTAGAGCACTTTGACAAGTTTTACGACAAGTTTACCGACAGAGAAAAGAAACAGTTTATGGGGGCTTTTATCGAGCGTATTGACATATTCCCAGAACGGCAGGAAAATGGCAGAATCCTAAAAAGTATTAAGTTCAAATTCCCAGTGTGGTACGGCGATAAATCATATGTCGATTTCTGTTGGAACGAAAAAAGTCCCGTTGAGTGCGTGGTATTGATGTCAAGAAAAGATGAATAAAAGCAAAAAAGTGGTGTATTTCCGGGCTTTTTCGGAAGTTGAGATGTAAAGCCTAATCATTGAAAAGGCTCGGTTATTTTATAGGGGAACATATCTACTGCGAAAATGTGTGTCAGGTTGTGACCTCGGATTTGATAACGCAAATTGAGTGAGTGGATTAGATGTCAGGGATTTTGAAGTGATTTTTGAAAGAGGAAAAAAGTTGACAACAAATCCGGCAACTCGATAGTAAAGGCGTTTTCGGGCAGTGGAATAGATGTTATGGAAGGAGGAGAATACATGAACGATTCAGCGTGGATTTGGCCAGCTTCGGATATGGATTTCTGGAAAATTGACAACAAAGAAACTTCTGTGAAAATTAAGTGGAGCCACAATTGTTTTGAGGATTATAAGACTTTGTCATATCAGTTCTATAAGTGTGGATACAAAACTTTTGAAGAAGTGATTGGCAGTGGATATGATAACGTTAAATCAGATATGTGGTTTTTAACAGGAATATTCTTAGTTCGACATAGTATTGAATTAGGATTGAAGGCTTTATTATGCAGAGTTTTGCCTCGTAAAAGAGATATTGAAGATGCTTTTGAAGCATGCTGTCATGATGTTTCTATGCTATTTCATAAATATACTGATGTGAGACTTGAAAATTATCTAACTGAAGAAGAGGAAGACTGGTTAATTAGATATTTGGATTCATTAGAAGAAGTTGATAAAAAATCGGACATGTTCAGATTTCCTTTTGAAGATGAATTCCTTTCTAAATACAGGGATAAGTTTTTAGACAATGTGGATGTTGCAAATAATATGCTACAAGGTTATGCGTTAGTAAAAAAATGCATTGAGAGAGGAATTGTTACAGAAGAAGATGAGTTTGACGGAAAATTAAAACCGGAGTTCTTTGTCTTTGCTTCACATGGAATTGGAAATTGTTATTTATGGCAAAGAATTTCTGACGAAGGTTTCCATGTTAAAGTTGCAGGGTATTCTGAGGTGATTGATTATATTTATCAGAATCAAAATATCACCAATGAAGATAAGCTATATCCTCTAATCTTCATGTTTAGAAATACGATTGAATTATGCTTGAAGAGGTTGTTCTATAGTAGAGTTGATAATGGCGTTCCACTGAAGGTGTTTAATTCAAAACGAAAAAGCCATCTTATAAAGAAAGATTTGTGGAAGAACGTTAAACCAGTAATTAAAAAATATGCAAATGATTCTGGCGAAGACCTTACAACTATTGATATAGTTGAAGGCTTATTGGAAGAAATTAACGAATTAGATAAGAATGGGGACAACTTCCGCTACCCAACATCTTATAGTTTGGAATATCGTTTTGATAACAAAGAGTTAGATATAAGCAATGTATATACATACCTTAAAGCAATAATCAATTTTCTTGACGGTTGCGATTCAATGCTTGACGCTATCGCAGATTATCAAAGTGAGATAAAAGCAGAATATGAGGCTGAAATGAGGGCAAGTTTGGATTGGTATTAAAATAATTCGCGAAATTTACAAGGCCTATTATAGAAAACCAAAGGAGGTATTTTATGGCAATAGTGCAAGATGCATATTTCATTCCTGATGATATAGCAACAGGATTAGCAACAGGAATATATCGAAGAATCGGTAGTGTGGTAAGGTGGGCAACTGGTCCTAATAAGGGACAAATAGTAAAGCACCTTAAGCCAATTGACCTACCAGCAGCAGAGCAGGTTCAGGGTGTTGGTGCTAAAGCATTACAGTTTGTAAAACAGCATAAAAAAGAAACAATAATTGTTGTGGCGAGTGCAGTAGCTGTTGGCGCTGGTGCTTGGGTTTGCAATAAAGTAAAAAACCATGAACCAAAGGTTGTAACAGAATTCAGAGCTAGCCTGAAAAGCTATATTGATGCAATTCGCAAGGGGGAGATGGATATTGATAAGATTAATAATCTAATGAGCTCTTTGGAAGCGTTGAAAGCTGACAAAAATTATTCAAAAATCAGTATTCAGCTTACATCAGAAGAACTTGATGTTTTAGTAGGACGAATTTATGAATATACCATGAAGCTGGCAAGTGATAATGAAATAGAAATAGCCGCAGACGACTTAGAAGAAGAAAAAGATGTTATCAAGAATCTGCAATCTTATCTTAAGGTACAGAGACGTATATTTGCTGAAGCTGCATAGAATGGAGGATAAATATGGGCTTTTTCGGGAATTTATTTAAAAGTGAATTTGAAAAATGGGTTGAAGGAGCTTCTCATGAGGAGCTATCAGAGGCTTATGAAGAAGAAAGACAGGATTGGATTAAGAACGGATTCAATGGTGGAACCGGTGAAAAAACTCCTAAAATGAATCGTCTTAATAAAGAAATAAGTAAACGTGTAGCTGAAGAATGGGAAAATGACCCACGAAGAAATAAAGACCCAAACTTCCGTTGGACAGATGCTAATCGTTGGGATAAGGATTAAAATGATAAAGACTCCCCATCACCGGATGTATTCCAGTGGTGAGGAGCCTTTTTGCGTCTATAAGCATTACCCTTCAATATCAATTTTAAGTCCGGACTTGAGCTCCACCGTGAAGTGGTCATCCCAGAGGATGATTTGTTTAAGCCAGCGCTTTACCAAAGTCTCATCGAAATCCGTAAGGCTGGCAGGCTGCTTTTTAATGTAATCTTGCAGGTCATTGATTCTTGCAATCTGTGCATCTCTGGCAGCAGTGTCAACAGTGCATTTTTCACGCTGTTCACGAAGCTGGAAAATCTGATCGGCAATTTCATCGTATGCTTCTTTGCTGTTAGCCTTTTGTAGCAGTTCCTTTTGCAACTCTATAAGTTGCTCGTCAATTCCGTCAGCGGTATTTTTCTGTGCATCTCGGATGACCTTTGCAATATTCTGCTGAAGCTGTACCTGAAATGTTGACTTATCACCAAGGAGCGTGTTAATTGCCTGAACTACCACATTTTCCAATATTGTTTCATTGACGGTTCTGGCATGACACTCCAGTCCGGTGGATTCCAGTCTGCTGATGCATCTCCAAACAACTGATTTACAGCCACGATTGTTCCAGTGAATTCTGCGGAACATTTCACCACAATCACCACAAATTACTATCTGTGCAAAGCAGTGATTACAACTGTAGCAACGCTTTTTGCCATTGGCACTGGTTTTGACCACTCGCCTGCGTACCAGTTCGTCCTGTACTCGTAAGAAGATATCTTTTGGAATGATGGCTTCGTGGTTTCCTTCCACATAGTACTGGTAGTGTAAATTACCTTTCTCACGTCAGCGGA
>NZ_KI260393.1 GCF_000468015.1 Ruminococcus callidus ATCC 27760
TTGTTCAAGAAAAGTTCACTTGACAAAAAGCTTGAAGTGTGGTAGAATGAATAGGCTGACTGTTTTGGACAGGCTGTCGAGGAAAAAGAGAATATGGAATGAACTTCAGTTCATAAAATGTTTACTTGACAAAATCGACAGAATGTGATAAAATAGAAAAGCTGGTCACGGCGAGAAGGAACGGAAAGAAAACAGGTTGAACTTCAGTTCACAAAATGTTTACTTGACAAAAACTTCTGAATGTGATATAATATAAAAGTTGCAGCACGAAAGCTGCTTCGAAAGTATCTTGAAAATTGAACAATGCACTACAAGCAAAAAGCCCTTGAGATTCCAAGAGATTGGAACTTTAAGAAGTCAGAAAAGACAGAAAAATCACAAAGGTAATTGCGAGCGAATCGTAATTGCTAGGATCGATATAAAGACGCGAAGCGTCTGTATATACAACTTAAATAAAGAGTTTGATCCTGGCTCAGGACGAACGCTGGCGGCACGCTTAACACATGCAAGTCGAACGGAGAACATTGAGCTTGCTTAATGTTCTTAGTGGCGGACGGGTGAGTAACACGTGAGTAACCTGCCTCTGAGAGTGGGATAGCTTCTGGAAACGGATGGTAATACCGCATAACATCATGGATTCGCATGTTTCTGTGATCAAAGATTTATCGCTTAGAGATGGACTCGCGTCTGATTAGCTAGTTGGTAAGGTAACGGCTTACCAAGGCGACGATCAGTAGCCGGACTGAGAGGTTGATCGGCCACATTGGGACTGAGACACGGCCCAGACTCCTACGGGAGGCAGCAGTGGGGAATATTGCACAATGGGGGAAACCCTGATGCAGCGATGCCGCGTGGAGGAAGAAGGTTTTCGGATTGTAAACTCCTGTTGAAGAGGACGATAATGACGGTACTCTTTTAGAAAGCTCCGGCTAACTACGTGCCAGCAGCCGCGGTAATACGTAGGGAGCGAGCGTTGTCCGGAATTACTGGGTGTAAAGGGAGCGTAGGCGGGATGGCAAGTCAGATGTGAAAACTATGGGCTCAACCCATAGACTGCATTTGAAACTGTTGTTCTTGAGTGAGGTAGAGGTAAGCGGAATTCCTGGTGTAGCGGTGAAATGCGTAGAGATCAGGAGGAACATCGGTGGCGAAGGCGGCTTACTGGGCCTTTACTGACGCTGAGGCTCGAAAGCGTGGGGAGCAAACAGGATTAGATACCCTGGTAGTCCACGCCGTAAACGATGATTACTAGGTGTGGGGGGACTGACCCCTTCCGTGCCGCAGTTAACACAATAAGTAATCCACCTGGGGAGTACGGCCGCAAGGTTGAAACTCAAAGGAATTGACGGGGGCCCGCACAAGCAGTGGAGTATGTGGTTTAATTCGAAGCAACGCGAAGAACCTTACCAGGTCTTGACATCGAGTGACGTACCTAGAGATAGGTATTTTCTTCGGAACACAAAGACAGGTGGTGCATGGTTGTCGTCAGCTCGTGTCGTGAGATGTTGGGTTAAGTCCCGCAACGAGCGCAACCCTTACCATTAGTTGCTACGCAAGAGCACTCTAATGGGACTGCCGTTGACAAAACG
Source organism: Ruminococcus callidus ATCC 27760 (assembly GCF_000468015.1). Classification (GTDB taxonomy): domain Bacteria; phylum Bacillota; class Clostridia; order Oscillospirales; family Ruminococcaceae; genus Ruminococcus_C; species Ruminococcus_C callidus. The sequence goes on from NZ_KI260393.1 coordinate 1,590, forward strand.
GAGGAAGGTGGGGATGACGTCAAATCATCATGCCCCTTATGACCTGGGCTACACACGTACTACAATGGCAATATAACAGAGGGAAGCAATACAGCGATGTGGAGCAAATCCCCAAAAATTGTCCCAGTTCAGATTGCAGGCTGCAACTCGCCTGCATGAAGTCGGAATTGCTAGTAATCGCAGATCAGCATGCTGCGGTGAATACGTTCCCGGGCCTTGTACACACCGCCCGTCACACCATGGGAGTCGGTAACACCCAAAGCCGGTCGTCTAACCTTCGGGAGGATGCCGTCTAAGGTGGGATTGATGACTGGGGTGAAGTCGTAACAAGGTAGCCGTATCGGAAGGTGCGGCTGGATCACCTCCTTTCTAAGGAGCACGAACGAAAGTTCAAAAGCTTCGGTCAGCAAGGGAGAGCAAGTAGAAAGAAAGCATTGTTCAATTTTGAGGATACTCAAGGAGAAAGAGTGTCTGCAAAAAGAAGCTTGAAAAACCGAGGGAAACCCGAACATGGGGGTGTAGCTCAGCTGGGAGAGCACCTGCTTTGCAAGCAGGGGGTCAGGAGTTCGATCCTCCTCATCTCCACCAAAAGGGCGCATAGCTCAGGTGGTTAGAGCGCACGCCTGATAAGCGTGAGGTCGATGGTTCGAGTCCATTTGTGCCCACCACTCACTTTTCTTTTTCGTGAAAAAAGAAAAGTAAGCAAAAGAAAAAACAATTCGGGTTTACCAAAGAAAAAGCTTTAAACTTACACGATGGCTTTTGAAAGAAAATGATTGTGTAGGAAAGAAGTGTCTTGCTTGCAAGAGCAAATATCAGTAGATGAAAAAGATCATCTGTTGATATCTGTTCTTGGAAAAGGACAGAAAAAAGTGCAGCTTGAAAACAGAATAATGAAAGCAAATGCAAGTGAAAACTACGAGTAAGTAGAAACAACGACATGAAGGTGAAAAACCAAAATGTTGGGTAAAAAATACTACAAATAGTTGGACGCGAAAATTCTGAGAAGAACCAAACGAACAAATGGTAAAGCAAAGAAGAGCGCAGAGTGAATGCCTTGGCATTGAGAGCCGAAGAAGGACGTGGTTAACTGCGATAAGCAGCGGGGAGTTGTAAGCAAGCATTGATCCGCTGATTTCCGAATGGAGCAATCCGCATGAAGTAGTTCATGCATCCATATGTGAATCAATAGCATATGGAGGGGAACCGCCTGAACTGAAACATCTAAGTAGGGCGAGGAAGAGAAATCAACCGAGATTCTGTAAGTAGTGGCGAGCGAACGCGGAAGAGGCCAAACCGAGAGAAGAAATTCTTTCGGGGTTCGGACTGCATTTAGTATTCCTGATCTTTAGTCGAACAGTCTGGGAAGGCTGACGAGAGAGTGTGAGAGTCACGTAGACGAAAAGGAGAAGGAGCGAGCAGGATCCAGAGTACCGCGGGGCACGTGAAATCCCGTGGGAAGATGGGGGGACCACCCTCCAAGCCTAAATACTACTCAATGACCGATAGCGTATAGTACTGTGAAGGAACGGTGAAAAGAACCCCGGGAGGGGAGTGAAAAGAACCTGAAACTCTGTGCTTACAAGCACATAGAGCACGTCAATGTGTGATATGGTACCTTTTGTAGAATGGTCCGGCGAGTTATGGTATGCAGCATGGTTAAGGACTTGAGGTCTGAAGCCGAAGCGAGAGCGAGTCTGACAAGGGCGATAAGTTGCATGCCATAGACCCGAAACCGGGTGACCTAGCCATGTCCAGGCTGAAGTGGAGGTAAAACTCCATGGAGGGCCGAACCGACCTCCGTTGAAAAGGCGGCGGATGAGATGTGGCTAGCGGAGAAATTCCAATCGAACCCGGATATAGCTGGTTCTCCCCGAAATAGCTTTAGGGCTAGCGTTGTATTAGATTACCGGAGGTAAAGCACTGAATGGGCTAGGGGCTGAGAAGTTACTGAACCCTATCAAACTAAGAATGCCGGATAATTGATGTACAGCAGTCAGACTATGTGAGATAAGTCTCATAGTCAAAAGGGAAACAGCCCAGACCCACAGCTAAGGTCCCAAAATGGATTTAAGTGGAAAAGGATGTGGAATTGCACAGACAACCAGGATGTTGGCTTAGAAGCAGCCACTCATTAAAAGAGTGCGTAATAGCTCACTGGTCGAGTGACTCTGCGCCGAAAATTCAACGGGGCTAAAATTCATACCGAAGCTTGGGCTTGACAGTAATGTCAGGGGTAGGGGAGCGTCGTATACGAGGTGAAGTCATAGCGGAAGCGGTGGTGGATTGTATACGAGTGAGAATGCCGGAATGAGTAGCGAGAATTATGTGAGAATCATAATGGCCGAAAGTCTAAGGTTTCCTGAGGAAGGTTCGTCCTCTCAGGGTTAGCCGGGAGCTAAGGTGAGGCGGAAACGCGTAGCCGATGCACATACGGTAGAAATTCCGTAGCCTCCGAAGATTTAAGCACAGGGACACTTTTGAAGGGCTGAGCCGGGCGTTGGTTGCCCCGGTCGAAAGGGACACGAGTGAGTGGAAGTCAGTTTGGAAAGAGGCGAGAAAAGCTGTGTGTATATGGAAGGAGCCCGTACCGCAAACCGACACAGGTAGACAGGAAGAAGATTCTAAGGCCAGCGGGAGAAGGGTTGTTAAGGAACTCGGCAAGTTGACCCCGTAACTTCGGGAGAAGGGGTGCTTACGAAGGTAAGCCGCAGAGAATAGGCCCAAGCGACTGTTTAGCAAAAACACAGCTCTATGCTAAATCGAAAGATGACGTATATGGGGTGACACCTGCCCGGTGCTGGAAGGTTAAGAGGAGATGTGAGAGCATTGAATTGAAGCCCCAGTAAACGGCGGCCGTAACTATAACGGTCCTAAGGTAGCGAAATTCCTTGTCAGGTAAGTTCTGACCCGCACGAATGGTGTAACGATTTGGGCACTGTCTCAACAACCCACCCGGCGAAATTGTAGTACCGGTGAAGATGCCGGTTACCCGCGACTAGACGGAAAGACCCCATGGAGCTTCACTGCAGCTTAATATTGGATTTCGGTATTTCATGTACAGGATAGGTGGGAGACTGGGAAATACAGGCGTCAGCTTGTATGGAGTCATTGTTGGGATACCACTCTTGAGGTGCTGGAATTCTAACCTGTGGCCTTGAATCAGGTCAGGGGACATTGTTAGGCGGGCAGTTTGACTGGGGCGGTCGCCTCCTAAAAGGTAACGGAGGCGCTCAAAGGTTCGCTCAGCATGGACGGAAACCATGCCAGAGAGTGCAAACGCATAAGCGAGCCTAACTGCGAGACTGACGGGTCGAGCAGTAACGAAAGTTGGAGTTAGTGATCCGGCGGTATATGTGAGTGGAAATGCCGTCGCTCAACGGATAAAAGCTACCCTGGGGATAACAGGCTGATCTCCCCCAAGAGTCCACATCGACGGGGAGGTTTGGCACCTCGATGTCGGCTCATCGCATCCTGGGGCTGAATTCGGTCCCAAGGGTTTGGCTGTTCGCCAATTAAAGCGGTACGCGAGCTGGGTTCAGAACGTCGTGAGACAGTTCGGTCCCTATCTGTCGTGGGCGTTGGAGATTTGAAAGGAGCTGTCCCTAGTACGAGAGGACCGGGATGGACGCACCTCTGGTGCACCAGTTGTCACGCCAGTGGCACAGCTGGGCAGCTATGTGCGGAACGGATAAACGCTGAAAGCATCTAAGCGTGAAGCCGCCCTTAAGATAAGATCTCCTTTAAGACCCCTTGTAGACTACGAGGTTGATAGGTCTGATGTGTAAGCATGGTGACATGTTTAGCTTGCAGATACTAATCGGTCGTTCGCTTTTCCTTTTGTTCATTGCGT
>NZ_KI260394.1 GCF_000468015.1 Ruminococcus callidus ATCC 27760
AGGGCTAAGAGTGTTGCGATTTGTTTTTTCATAACGTCACCGCCTTTTTACGATTAAAAGAGATTCGTATTCGCCGTAAGAGATTCGTATTCACCGTAGCGGAAACCGTATCTGTTCAAATCTGTTTTGTATCCTGCGCCACGGCGTGCAACATAATAAGCCAGATTATCTACGTCCGAAATGATAAGTTGTTCTTGGTCGTATGCAATCACCCCATCCGTATTACCATCACCAGCCATAGCATAGGCGTCTTCTATTAATCCATATTTTGCCTTATGGTTATTTGCAACAACGGTGGATAAACCTACATAAGTAAGACCGTTTCTTTCTACCGTGATTAAGGAAGGATCATCTTCTGCAATTTTATATGCATTCAACTGATAAAACATATCTGTTGAGTTGATGTTGTCATCATTATTCAGGTCACCGATGCGATAGTAATCATCGCTAGAGCATACAGCAATTGCACTTGCATCTTCCATCTGCTTTGCAGACTTGAATGTAGCGTCTTCTACAGTTACTTCTGCGTCACTGGTAGTATAGAAGGTTA
>NZ_KI260395.1 GCF_000468015.1 Ruminococcus callidus ATCC 27760
CTGAGGGATTATCTCGTGAAATCTGAAGCAAAAGGAAAAGATTTCAGTGAAAATCCCTCCACCGTCTGCGGCGGTCCCCCTTTTCTTTTCAAGGGAGGCAGAAAAAAGAAGCCTATTAAAAAATCCCCGCAACATTCTCCCCTCAACTCCCGCGAAATGTAACGCGTTACATGATTTTTAGAGAAAATGTATCAAATTCGCGGAAAAGTTGGGAGTAATTTTTCGTTTGCATTTTGAAGCGGAAAATCGACTGCATTTGAGAAATCTCCAGAATCAAAATAGTTTTATGTGAAATTCGACACGATTTTATCAAAATCAGAGCCGCATTATCGGAATCGTACAAAATCGGCTAAAAAATGGAAGCGAAAAACCACGCAATTCTGCCACTTTTCCGGTGCGTTGTAGATGTGCACAAAAAGTATGTTTGTTTGTTGTTCCAAATGCAGAATATGCACAAACTCTATTGACAACACTGCCAGATTGTGCTATAATAGACTTGCAAACAACGAGAGGGAACGTTGATAAGAACTCTCGTTTGATTCTCCTGAAACTCCGGACGCGATGCCGGCTAGACGCGAAAGCGGGGATTTCGGGAACAAGGTTATTTTATTTTACTAAATCAAATTTGAAAGGTGGAAACCAATATGAAAACCCCGATGAACGTATTCAACACTGCAATGAAGAAGAAAAAGAACCGCAAGGGCTTCTCCCTCGTCGAACTGATCGTCGTTCTGGTCATCATGGCAATTCTGTCTGCGGCATTGATTCCGTCTTTGATCGGTTATATCAGCAAGACAAAGGAACAGAATGTACAGAGCGAATGCCAGCAGGCTGTAACAGCTGCACAGACGATTGCTTCTGGTTTGTATGCATCTGCAGATGGAAAGTATACTTTCACACCTGCTGGAGGCACTGCTGTAACCGTTGATGATTCCAGTACTAAAAATATTGTTACTACTATGGGCAGTGCACAAAGTGCAGTAAAGCAATTGGCTGAAGTCCCGGGTACAATTGTTACCATTGAAGTTTCAAGTGATGGTCTTGTAAAAAAACTGGTGTATGCGGAAGGCGATGGATCGAGCGGAAAGAAAAATTGTACCTATACTAGAGCTGATGCAACTGCTGCTGGTACATATACAAATGGAAAGGTAGCTTAATCTATATTAAATCCTTTATCTAACATCTAAGACAATAACAAAGCATTCAGCACATTGGGTGCTGGGTGCTTTGTTTGGTTTCCGGCGGTTTTGTCATTCTGTCGTGGTTTTTTCACATTTGTGAAGAGATTGTGTGGAGGTGGACTATAAGGTAAAAAAGGCTCCCTTGAAAAGGGAGCTGGCAGCC
>NZ_KI260396.1:0-443 GCF_000468015.1 Ruminococcus callidus ATCC 27760
TCATACAAAAAATTCCTCCTTTTGTTGATGTAAACTTCAATTCAAACTACATTTATTGTAACAGAAAGAAGATTTCTTGTATTGCAGGATTGTCATGCAATTTATATATTTGTAAAGTAAATTTTATCCCTGCGATTTTCGAAATTCTGTGGGTGTCATTACGAAAGTGGTTTGACAGACGAGCAATGAGAAGCAATCAAAGAATTCTTTCCATCCGGAAATAAAAGTAAATATCATAAGAGGATCCATTGGTAGAAGCAGTGCTGTATATCGTAAAGACAGGCTGCCAGTGGAGAATGCTGCCGCATGACTATCCGCCACATGATACTGTATAGAGTTTTTATCGCCGAGCAAGAAATAACGGCGTATGGGACAAAATAATGGGAAATCTCCTGTGTATATGATTATGGGCAATACCGCACAAAGAGCGTCTGTCGACTTTG
>NZ_KI260396.1:543-2714 GCF_000468015.1 Ruminococcus callidus ATCC 27760
TCTGTCGCACAATCTTTGTGCGGTATTGCCTATGATTTCTCATGCTGCTACACTCTTAAAACGCTTATGGACACAGGCTCTGAAAGCATTCTATTGGAAATCTTGGGGTGTCGTGTCTGCATTTTTCAAGAAAATGCTGTTTTTCCATGGTGAAGTCCCTCCAAAAAAGTAGAATAATACAATTATCTGCGGGAATAGTATTAGAGTTATTCCGCATAAAGGAATATAATATAAATATAGCACAGGCTTACAACATCTGTCAACTGGAAACGAATATTTTATATAAAAATTATCAAAAAGTACAGGAGGAAAATACTATGAAAAACAACAACCCACAGTGGCTTGAAAATGCAGTATTCTATGAAATCTACCCTCAGAGCTACAAGGACACAAATGCAGACGGTATAGGTGATCTTACAGGTATGACAGAGAGCCTGCCTTACATCAAAAGTATAGGTTGCAATGCAATCTGGATAAATCCATGCTTTGAATCACCTTTCTTTGATGCAGGCTACGATATTTCAAACTACAAAAAAGTTGCTCCCAGATATGGCACGAATGAAGACCTGAAACGTTTCTTTGAAGAAGCACACAAACTCGATATTCATGTTATTCTCGACCTTGTTCCGGGTCATACTTCCATTGAGCATCAATGGTTCAAGGAGTCTATGAAGATTGACAGAAATGAATTTACAGACAGATATATCTGGACAGATTCCGTATGGGAGGATGCAAGCGGAGTTGAGAACATCACAGGCTCTATAAGAGGAATTTCCGACAGAGATGGCACTTGTGCGGCAAATTTCTATACCATTCAGCCGGCACTGAATTATGGTTTTGCAAATCCTACAAAGCCATGGATGCAGGCTGTAGATGCCCCCGGTCCGATGGCAACAAGAGAGGCTATGAAAGATGTTATGCGTTTCTGGCTGAATATGGGCTGCGACGGTTTCCGTGTAGATATGGCACAGTCACTTGTAAAGGGAGATACGGACAGCAAGGCTACAATTGCACTCTGGCAGGATTTCAGGGCATTTCTGAATAAAGAATTTCCTGAGGCTGCTATGATTTCTGAATGGGGTCAGCCGGATAAATCTCTTATGGGTGGTTTTCACATGGATTTTCTGCTGCATTTCGGTCCTTCACATTACAATGACCTTTTCCGTGTGGAAGAACCCTTTTTCTCCAGAAAGGGAACAGGTGATGCATCTGAGTTTGTAAAGACATATGAAGAAAACTATGCAAAAACAGAAGGCAAAGGACTTATCTGTATACCATCAGGCAATCATGATATGTCCAGAATTTCTCAGCGTCTTGACAAGAAAGAAATAAAGCTTGCTTTTTCATTCATTCTCACAATGCCCGGTGCTCCTTTTATTTATTATGGTGATGAAATCGGAATGCGTCACCTTGAAGGTGCAAAGTCAGTTGAGGGCGGTTTTGAGAGAACAGCATCACGTTCACCTATGCAGTGGAATAGCTCTGTAAATGCGGGATTTTCTGCAGCAGACCCTGAGAATCTTTATATTCCTATCGATTCAGATGTCAACCGTCCTACAGTTGAAAAGGCTGTAAATGATCCTGATTCAATTTATAATGAAGTAAGAAAGCTTATAGAGCTCAGACAAGCACACTCAGCACTCAAGAGCAACGGAAAGATTGAATTTCTCTATGCTGAAAAGAATGCATATCCGCTTGTATATCGCCGATACGATGATAATGAAAGTATAATCGTTGCAATAAATCCGTCATCAAACGCAGCTTCATGCAGAATCTCTGGACTCAATATCAAGGAAATTCTCTATACCAATGGAGATGCGGCAGATATAACAGATGGAGTTCTGACAGTGCCAGCAGAAAGTGTTTCTGTATTTTCAGTATAAGATACAGTAAATATGGCATAGGATATGGTGCAACATCAGGCAACCACAGTATGACATTTTTCTGGGCTCTGCGAAAAAATCTCTGTAAATTCAACAACAGTGATAAAAAACGATATTGCGAGCGGCTTGAAAAACAGCCGCTCAATTTTTTTACAGTATACAACAAATACCGTAATTTGTCAAGTTTCTTCAACAGTCAGTCTACTGAAATGGAGCGTAGCGGAATGAAAGCAGACTGACCGTGCCGGCTCAGTTCAGTCTGTCGGGGTACATGATCTCCAGCTCGCC
>NZ_KI260397.1:0-9381 GCF_000468015.1 Ruminococcus callidus ATCC 27760
GAATCTTTGTCTAACTTTTTGGGGTCAGTTCATTGCGGCGGTTATTTCTTTTAATCGTTTTCCGTTAATGTGGGAGCAACCGTCTGCCGGTATGCTCTTTCTATTTTTATTATACGCATTTTTCTCCGGTTTGTCAAGAGGCAGACCGGCGTTTTTTCGGTTTTGCGGTATTGCCTTTATTCTTCCGCCGCCGGCTTTTCCTTTACCGGCTCCGGCTTCGGGGCAACTACCTTGGGCTTCCGCAGGTTTTCAATACACCCTCTGGGGCATTCCTTTGCACACAAGCCGCAGGACTTACACTTATCATAATCGATGACCGGATAGGCGTTCTCGACGATGATCGCCTCAAACTTGCAGACCTTCTCGCACTTCTTACAGCCGATACAGGAGTTCTGACAGGACTGCATTGCCACCTTGCCCATATTGCGGGAGGAGCAGCGAACGTCCACCTTTTTCTTTTCCGACCGCAGTTCGATCAGCCCGTTGGGACAGACTTTCGCACACTTGTTGCAGGCAACACACTTTTCCGTACAGAATGTGGCAATGCCGTCTTTGATCGAGATGACATCGTTTTCACAGACAGAAACGCAGTCCCCCAGTCCCAGACAGCCATAGGCACAGACACCGGTGCCGCCGTAAAACCGTTTCGCAGCGGTACAGGACTGCACGCCGTCAAACGTGAACTTCCGGTTGGTGGCTTCGCAGGTACCGTTACAGTGCAGCACCGGCACCATGCGTTCCGACGCAGTCACAGACACGCCCATGATGGCACCGATCGCTGCCGCAGCATTGGCACCGCCGGGCAGACAGGCATTCATGGGAGCACCTTTATTCACAATGGCATCGGCATAGTCTGCACAGCCGGCATAGCCGCAGGCCCCGCAGTTTGCACCCGGCAGTGCCTCGGTGATCTGCACCGCACGCTCATCGGTCTTCACCGCGAACACCTTTGAGATCACGACCAGCAGGACACCGAACACAATGCCCATGACCACAAATATCAGAATGGGATAGACAAATTCCATGACACACCCTCCTTACTGTCCCAGTCCGCCGAAGCCCAGAAAACTCATGGACACAATGGCGGCTGCGATAAGCGTTGCCGGAACGCCGCGAAACATCTTCGGGGTTTCGCTCTCGGCATCGTCCACGCGGGAACGGACACCGGAGAAGATCACCATTGCCAGTGCAAAGCCCACGCCGGAGAACACGGCATTCACCAGCGACTGTCCGAAGCTGTAGCTTTCGTCGATGTTCATAATGGTAACACCCAGCACGGCACAGTTGGTGGTGATCAAAGGCAGATACACGCCCAGCGTTTTATACAGCGGCGGCATCAGTTTTTTGATGACCATTTCCAGCAGCTGTACAAATACGGCAATGACCAGAATGAATGCCACTGTCCGCAGATAAGTCAGTTCCAGCGGCTTCAGGACAAAGTAGTAAATGGGATAAGTGCACAGGGACGCACACAGCATGACGAAAACCACTGCGGCACCCATGCCCACGCTGGAATCCAGCTTTTTCGAAACGCCCAGAAACGGACAGCAGCCGTAAAATTTCGACAGAACGAAGTTGTTCGTCAGCACAGCCGCAATGATGATTGCAATATAGGTACTCATGCGTCAGCCTCCTCACACTTTGCGTGACATGCCGCCGCATTGGGGCAGCTTGCACAGCCGATCTTTTTCGGGGGATTCTTTTTGGACAGGGCACAGACCACAGCGATCACGAAGCCCAGCACCAGAAAGCCGCCTGCCGGCATGACAAACAGGCTCATGGTATGTCCTACCATGCCGGGGATCGTCAGTCCGAACCATGTGCCGCTGCCGAGGATCTCCCGCACGCTGCCCATGAGGAACAGAGCCAGTGTGAAGCCCAGTCCCATGCCGGCACCGTCCAGAGCCGAAGCCAGCACGTTATTCTTGGAGGCGAACATTTCCGCCCGTCCCAGAATGATACAGTTTACAGTAATCAGTTCCAGAAATGCTCCCAGACTGGTATACAACGCCGGCACAAAACCGTGCACCAGAAACTGAATGACCGTTACGAACGAAGCAATGATTACGATATAGCAGGGGAGTTTCACCTGCTCCGGAATCACTTTCCGCAGCAGAGAGATCACGATATTGGAACAGATCAGCACGAACATGGTAGACAAGCCCATGCCGATGCCGTTAAATGCTGCGGTGGTAACTGCCAGCGTCGGGCACATGCCCAGCAGTCCTACCAGCGTCGGGTTTTCTTTCAGGATACCCTTGGTAAATTCTTTTCCGTAGTTCATGCACCGGTCACCTCCTGATTGGCATGTACAGTTGCAAGGGCACAGTTCACAGCGGCTTTCATGCCCTTGGAAGAATAGGTCGCTCCGGTGATATTGTCCACGCCGTCTACTGCGTCACTGTCCGACAGTCCCACCAGATGATCTACCAGCAGTTCCGGATTGGACTGCACCTTTGTGCCTAGTCCGGGGGTTTCCGAAACGGTGACAAAGGAAACGCCGGTAACGGCTCCGCCCTTGTCCACGCCGATGACGACCTGCAGGCCGCCTTTGTTATAGCCGTCTGCGGTCACCAGCACGGCATACTGTCCGTTTTCGTCCAGATACAGACCGGTGGCAGATGCCTTTTCGTTATTCTCCGGCTGGAAGTCTGTGACTTCCTCAAATGTGCCGGCATCGGGCAGCTGTTTCAGACTGGTCTGAATGGCATCTGCCTCTGCGGCAGCGATCTTGTCCTTGGTCACCATATTGGCAAGTGCCAGAAATGCACAGCAGACTGCACAGATTATTGCCAGCACCAGCGGCGGCAGCACCATGGATTTTACAGAAGATGTCTTTGCCTCTGCCATGTTACTTCGCCTCCTTTTTCACTGCGGGCTTTGCCCCAAAGGGGTGAGTCATGGTCAGCTTGTCGATGTACGGAGTCAGCAGGTTCATCAGCAGGATCGAGAACGAGCAGCCCTCCGGCATGTTGGCAAACTCCCGAATGACAAAGGTCAGCACCGCACAGCCCAGACCGAAAATCAGTTTTCCCGCACCGGTCATGGGGGTGGTCACATAGTCGGTCGCCATAAAGAATGCTCCCAGAATTACACCGCCGCTGAGCAGGGCGTAGAGCACGTCGGTCATTTCGCCGCCGGTGGCGAGGGTATAGAACAGTTCCAGCACTGCCAGACCGCCCAGATATGCCACAGGGGTGTGCCACGAGATCAGCCCCAGCACCAGCAGGAACACGCCGCCGATGAGCAGAGCCAGTACCGAGGTTTCACCCAGCGAACCGCCCACGTTGCCGAGGAACAAGTCCAGCAGACCGGCATCACCGGAAGCCAGCGGAGTGGCACCGGTCACGCCGTCGGGGAGGTTTCCGGTAGCGGCAAACATTTCAAAGAAGCTTCTGCCGCGATAGAAAAAGGGCTTCACCCAAGTGGTCATATCGCCGCCGAAAGACAGCAGCAGGAACACACGTCCGGTAATGGCGGGATTGGCGAAGTTGCAGCCCAGTCCGCCGAACAGCTGCTTGACGACTGCAATGGCAAAGACGCAGCCGATCGCCGCTTCCCACAGGGGCAGCGTTGCCGGCAGATTCAGAGCCAGCAGCACGCCGGTGAGCATGGCACTGCCGTCGGTATAGGTGGTTTCTTTCTGCATCAGCTTCTGACAGACCATTTCGGTGAACATGCTGATGACAGCACAGAACACAACCAGAAACAATGCTCGCGGTCCAAAGACCACCGTCGCCGCCACGATCGCCGGCACCAGAGCCAGCACCACCAGCAGCATGATCTTTTGCGTGGTCATGCCGCTTCTCACGTGAGGTGACGGAGAAACAGTCAATAATGATGTCATGGTTTTTCCTCCTATTTTCATGGATTGGTCGGAGAGTCTGGGGGATTTTAAATATGTGCAGTTGTAATATGAGGTATCGTTCTTTTCAGAAGGATCTCACAAAGCAATACATATTAAATATAACACATCGAGTAAAAGATTTCAGTAAAACCCCTCCACCGCCTAACGGCGGTCCCCCTCGTACTGAGCGGTCCCCTCTGCCCTGCGGGCATCTCCCCACCCCGTGGGGAGTCACCCCTTTCAGGGGAGGCTTATTTAGTTGTCACTATTATAATGAATAGCGGGGCGATGTGGCTTGCTATCCTTGGGCAAGTCTGCCGTCGCCATTTCCGCTGGGCGACGGGCTGGGCATCGTCCCCTACAACAAGGGCTGTCAACTCTCCGGATGCCATGCTTATTTTTTGATGCTGGACATATAGAATGCCTTTGCCAGCTGGTTGGTTTCTGCCACCGGACGCTTTGCCGGACAGGCGTAAGTACAGCAGCCGCAGTTCATGCACAGGGTGACTTTCAGTTTGCCCAGTGCTTCGCTGTCCTCCTGCCGGAACGCCTTGGCGATCTCCGTGGGCATCAGCCGCAGGGGACAGGCGTGAACGCATCTGCCGCAGTGAATGCAGGCGGTGGGTTTCGGGGAAACGAATTTCTCCAGAGCCAGCACAGCGTTATTGGCTTTCAGAATCGGGTCGGCAGTGTCCGGCACAGCGATGCCCATCATGGGGCCGCCGTAAAGCACTTTCTTTGCCCGTTCCATATCGCACTGTGCAAAATCCAGCACGTCCTGCACCGGTGTGCCCATAGGCACCATGACATTGCAGGGCTTGCCTACAGCATCGCCGTCCACCGTCACCATACGCTGCACCATCGGCATGCCGGTTTTCAGGTAGCGGCTGAGAAATGCCACGGAGGACACGTTCATCACGATCACGCCCTGATCTGCCGGCAGCTGTCCCTCCATGACGGTGCGTCCCAGTGTGTGATAGATCAGCACCTTTTCTGCACCCTGCGGGTACGTGGTGGGGAGAGAGAAGATCTGAATCTCCGGTTCGGACTTGGTCTTTTCCGTCAGGACGCGGATCGCCTCCGGCTTATTGGTTTCAATGCCAATGACTGCCTTGGGGATTTGCAGCCAGTGCAGCACCTGCCGCACGCCGTCCAGCACTTCGTCCGGTGCTTCGATCATCTGGCGGTAGTCCGAGGTGATATAGGGCTCACACTCTGCCGCGTTGATGACCAGCGTGTCCACGGTCTGTTTGGGGTTCAGCTTCACGTGAGTGGGGAAGCTTGCACCGCCCATGCCCACCAGTCCGCTTTCCCGCACTGCCTTGAGGAAACTCTCTTTATCAGTGACAGCGGGCGGACGGACATCCGGAGAAACAGTCTGTTCGCCGTCGGTTTCGATCTCCACCATGGGACATGTCCTGCCGTTGGACATACGGTAGGTGGAAACTGCCTTGACTTTGCCGGAAACACCGGAGTGGATCGGCACTGCCATGAATGCGTCGGTATCGCCGATCTTCTGCCCCACCAGCACGGTATCCCGCGGCTTTACAAGAGGTGTACAGGGTGCACCGATATGCATGCTCATGGGAATCCGCACCAGTTTCGGCAGCGGCAGCGGTACAGAAGCACTGTTTTCTGTGTTTTTATGGTGTGCCAGATGCACGCCATGCAGTTTCTTCATAGAATACAGCTCCTTTCACTTTTTCGGATTGCTTTACTTTAGGAAACACTGAATAAAGCACGCCTGACGGCTTTGCACGCAATCTGCGTGCAGTGTTTCCTTTATATATCTACAGAAACGGAGTGGTTTCTGCGATAGGCGTTGGGAATGATTTATAGGGTGGGAATTTTTTTCTTCATGTGTGAAATTCCACAGAAGAATCCCTCCACCAGCTTCGCTGATCCCCCTCGTACTGAGCGGTCCCCTCTGCCCTGCGGGCATCTCCCCACCCCGTGGGGAGTCACCCTTTTCAAGGGAGGCTTATTTCTATAGTTTTAGCTGTTCATCGTATTACAATGTACAGGAGTTTTACGCATTGGGGGTGAAGTGCAGCCCGTCGCTGACGTACAGCTTGCCGGACTGGTCTTGTGCTACGATCTGATAATCCTCTGCGTGAAGGTGTTCCTCCAGATGCTCTGTGCCCTCCAGCCAGATCAGCGTGGAGAGAAAGTCGGATTGCAGCCCGCTGTCACAGAACACCGTCACTGTGGTCAGGTCGGATTCCGCCGGCATGCCTGTCTTAGGGTCGAGAATGTGGCAGTATTGCTTTCCGTCATCAGCAATAAAGTACCGTTCGTATCCGCCGGAGGTGGACAGGAAACAACTGTCAGTTGACACGGTGCCCAGCGTACCGTCGCCGGACGGGTCACGGATCTCGATCTGAAACGGTTTCCCGTCAGGCTTCTCCCCGTAGCACAAAATGGAAGATGTCATGGAAACTGTGCCATAGCTGGCGGTGCCGGACTGGTCGAGAGCCTCTTTCACGCAGTCCAGACTGTAGCCCTTTCCCACGGCTCCGCAGTCCAGCTGTGCTCCGTCGGTGAGGGTCACGGTGCCGTCTGCCGCCGTCACGTGGTCGGGAGAAATGGTTTTCAGTACCGGTTCCAGTTCCGCCGCCGTGGGCACGTGGGGCGTATCTGTGGTAATGCCCCACAGTGCCGTCAGCTGTCCCACAGTCAGGTCTACACTGTCCCCGAATCGTTTTTGCAGGGCAGCCGTTTCGGACACCAGCTGGTATATGGTATCGTTCCCAGAAATTGTGCCGCTCTGATTCAGCCGGGAGATCGCACTGTTTTCCTGATAATTGTCCAGCGTCTTGTCCAGCGTTTTCAGCAGCGAAGCCGTTTCGGAAACGCCACTGCCGTGGAGAGAAATGGTACAGGCGGTATCCATTGCCCAGACGGTTTCGGTCTGAGCCGGCTTTGCAGAAGTGCATGCCGTCAGCACCAGCGGCAGCAGCACCGCAAAAAGTTTTTTCCCGTGCATCATAAAAACATCTTTCTTTTCCGAGGGAAATGTGATATAATAAGGGTAGGCATTTCCGGACGGAACTTGTCCGATTTCTTCAAAAATGCCTACCCTTTATTATAATACAAGCCGTTTATTTTGTAAACGGTAAATAATTGTTTATTTTACAGCGAAATTATTACCTTTTTCGCAAAATTTCCGAAGATGTATCGACTATCCAACGAATTCCACAATGGAGGTTTATTTTTTATGAAAGGTTACCGCATCAGCGTGATCCGCCACGGCAGAACTGCCGCAAATGACAAAGGCATTTACATCGGCAGAACCGATTTTCCGCTTTCCGACAAAGGGGCGGCAGAGCTTGCCGGTAAAATGGACGAGTTCCGGTATCCCAACGTGGCGAGGGTGTACAGCAGCCCGCTGCGTCGCTGCACCGAAACCGCGGAAATTCTCTTTCCGGACGTACAGATCCAGACGGTGGACAATCTCATTGAAATGGATTTCGGCACATTTGAAGGAAAATCCGCTGACGAACTGGTACACAAGCCGGAGTTCAAGGAGTGGCTGAAAGGCGGTATGGACTGCCGTCCGCCGCAGGGCGAGAGCGTCAAGGAAGTGCAGCTGCGAATCTTCCGTTCGCTGCGGGAGATCATTCGGGACATGATGCAGGAGGATCTGCTCCACTGTGCCGTCATTACCCACGGCGGCATGATCGCCAACATGCTGGCAGGGTTCGGGCTGCCGAAAATTTCCCCGCAGGAGTTACAGTGCCAGCCGGGAGAGGGCTTCGACATCTACGTCACCGCCGACCTGTGGCAGCGTTCACAGGCGTTTGAGATTCTGGGCATGGTGCCGTATTCCCGATGAGGATACTTTTATAATAGTCGGAAATATAATAGTAGAAAACCGCACCCTTTGCCGGAGTTTTCCGGAAAAGAGTGCGGTTTTTGATTTTGATTTGACAAACTGCGGCAAGTTTGGGGTTTTATAGGCAATACCGCATGAATTCTTCGAATGAAAGAAAGTTTTCGTGTGCATATGAAAACGATTTCGCACGGAGCACATATTATTTCGAAAAAGCTTGTTTTTTTTCAAAAAGGCTTGTATTTTCCTGCATATTATGATATAATGTGTTTATTCCTATCGAAACGGGAATTTCGGCGGGATTTCCGAGATTTCCGAGATTTCCGAAGACAATACTTCCGGTACGGCACCGGTTTTTCAAGAAAGGGTTATACACATGACGTATGAAGAAGCATTGACTTATCTGACTGCCCACGGTCAGCAGCACCTGCTCCGGTATTATCCCACTCTGACACCGGCACAGCAGGAACACCTGCTGGAACAGATCTCCAACCTGCATCTGGAACGCCCCCAGTTCCAGAATCGCGAAGCGGCGGCACAGCAGCGGGGACACTTTGCACCGCTGGGAGCTGTGACACTGGAACAGATCGCAGAAAAGGCGGACGAATACCGCAGGATCGGCTTACAGGCAATTCGTGATGCCAAAGTGGGAGCCGTTCTGCTGGCTGGTGGACAGGGCTCCCGTCTGGGATTCGATCACCCCAAGGGCATGTACAACATGGGCAAGACACGGGATCTGTACATCTTTGAATGCCTGATCCACAACCTGAAAAAGGTCACTGACGAGGCGGAGGCGTATGTGCCGCTGATGATCATGACCAGCGAACAGAATGATGCAGAAACCCGTGCATTTCTGAAAGAACACGACTACTTCGGCTACAGTGCGGACAACGTACACTTTTTCAAGCAGGAAACGGAACCGGCAGTGGACGAAAACGGCAAAATTTTCCTGAACGCTCCCGATCAGATCGTACTTTCCCCCAACGGAAACGGCGGCTGGTTCTCCTCGATGCAGAGAGCCGGTCTGCTGCAAACGATCGAGGAGATCGGGCTGGAATGGCTGAACGTCTTTGCTGTGGACAATGTGCTCCAGCAGATCGCCGATCCGGTATTCATCGGTGCAACCATCGCTTCCGGCTGTGCCTCCGGCGGAAAGGTCGTCAGCAAGGCAGATCCGGACGAACGGGTGGGTGTGCTCTGTCTGGAGGACAACAAGCCTTCGATCGTGGAATACTACGAAATGACCGAAGAAATGCGGACACTGCGGAACGAGGACGGCTCGCTGGCGTATCGGTTCGGCGTGATTTTGAACTACCTGTTCCGCGTAGATGCTCTGATGCATACGCTGGGCTCGGATTTCCCGCTGCACATCGCACACAAAAAGATCTCTCATCTCAACGAAGCAGGGGAGCTGGTGAAGCCGGAGGAACCCAATGGCTACAAGTTCGAAACGCTGGTGCTGGATATGGTGCACATGCAGGACAGCTGTCTGGCGTTTGAGGTAGACCGCAGCAAGGAATTCGCTCCGGTGAAAAATGCTGTGGGCGTGGACTCTGTGGAAACCGCCCGGGCACTGCTGGAGCAGAACGGTGTCGTACTGTAACCGATACCGGAAATGATCCGATTCTGAAAGAGGGCAAGACGGCTTGTCCTCTTTTTTGTTTTCCCTAGGGCAATACCGCACAAAGATTGTGCGGCAGAT
>NZ_KI260397.1:9481-13623 GCF_000468015.1 Ruminococcus callidus ATCC 27760
AAAGTCGCTAGACGCTCTTTGTGCGGTATTGCCCTAGGGCAACATTGCCCAAAAAATGAGGAATTACAGAAAAATAAATTGACAAACTACGAAAATTGTGGTATAATGTATAGAGTATGTTCTGCGTTCTTTCGCATGCATCTGACAGCATCAAGCATGCTTTGAAAATTAAAAAGCAGTACTATGCACAGCTTATACAGTGCTGCTAAAAAAGAAAGGATTTTTCTTTTATGAAAAAAGTAGTGATTTTAGGCGGCGGTCCTGCCGGTCTGACAGCAGCGTATGAACTGCTGAAAGACACCAAGGACGAATACGAAGTGACCATTCTGGAAGAAAGCGGCGTATTGGGCGGCATCTCCCAGACGGTTCGCTATCACGGCAACCGCATGGACATCGGCGGACACCGCTTTTTCTCCAAGGACGACACCGTCATGAAATGGTGGTCAGACCTGATGCCCATTCAGGGACAGCCGTCCTTTGATGATAAAAAACTGGGACGGGAAAAGCCGCTGGAAGCCGGTGGCCCTGATCCGGAAAAGGAAGACGTAGTCATGCTGGTGCGTGACCGCGTTTCCCGCATCTATTTCAACAAGCATTTCTTCGATTATCCGGTGACTATGAACAAGAACACCATTCAGAGCATGGGCTTTGCCACCACCATGAAGGCTGGCTTCAGCTACCTCGGTTCCTGCATCTCCAAGAAGCCGGAAACCAATCTGGAAAACTTCTACATCAACCGGTTCGGCAAGGTGCTGTACAGCATGTTCTTCGAGGGCTACACGGAAAAGTTGTGGGGCAGACACCCCAGCGAGATCTCCGCAGACTGGGGTGCTCAGCGTGTCAAGGGGCTGTCTATCCGTGCCGTGCTGAAAGACATGATCTCCAAGCGTTCCGGCAAGAAGAACAACAAAAATGCGGAAACCTCTCTGATCGAACAGTTCTGGTATCCGAAGTATGGTCCGGGACAGCTTTGGGAACTGGTCGGCAAGAAAGCCGAGGAAAAGGGCTGCAAGATCCTGTTCCATCACAGCGTCAAGACCATTCACACCGAAAACGGCAAGGTGACTTCTGTAGTCTGTGAAACACCGGAGGGCAGCAAGACCATTTCCGGCGACATCTTCATTTCCTCTATGCCGATCCAGGATCTGATCGCCGGCATGGACGGCTGCCAGAATACCGAGGTGCAGCGGATCGCTGCCGGTCTGCCGTACCGCGACTTTGTCACCGTGGGACTGCTGGTCAACAAGCTGAATCTGGTCAATCAGACTGGGACTAAGACACTGGGCAATATTGTACCGGATTGCTGGATCTATGTACAGGACAAGGGTGTCAAGCTAGGTCGTATCCAGATCTTCAATAACTGGTCGCCTTATATGGTAGAAAAGCCGGAAGACACCGTCTGGATCGGTCTGGAGTATTTCTGTGCCGAAGGGGACAAGTTCTGGAACATGTCCGACAAGGAGTGCGTGGACTTCGCCGTCAAGGAGCTGACCAAAATGGGCGTTATCTCCGAGGGAGCCGTACTGGACGCACACCGCGAAAAAGTCAAGAAGGCTTATCCGGCATATTTCGACACCTATGCACAGTTCGATCAGGTAGTGGATTATCTGAACACCTTTGAGAATCTGTTCTGCGTGGGCAGAAACGGACAGCACCGCTACAATAATATGGATCACTCCATGCTGACCGCCATTCACGCAGCAGAAGCGATCAAGCACGATTCCACGGACAAGGGTCCGGTCTGGAACGTCAACCAGGAAAAGGAATATCATGAGCAGAAGTAAGCTCTTTTCCAAAAACAGCAAACGCACCGGCAATCGTTCTCACGGCTGCCGGTGCAGCTGTATCTGCCTGCCGGCGGCGGAGTCCAACCGGTATTTTCACCTGCTGGAACGGCACCCATATCTGTGCAGTCTGTTCGTGTGTCTGCTGCTGAATGCACTGTACTTCGGGGGAGAAGCGTATCTGGCACAAAATGCCGTGCTTCTGGAAACGCTGGCTCTGCTGGCGGCGGGAGCAGCGGTCTTGTGGCGGCTGGTGCGGTATCAGCCCCAGAAGAAACCGGCGGCGGTCTGCGTCAGTGTGGTGTATACGCTGCTGGTGCTGGCTGGGGCGTGGTGTTATCACGAAGCCAGACACTCCGGACTGTGGGTGCTGGTCGGCGGCTGTGCTGTGCTAAGCGGACTGTTCTGGCTCACCCGAAAGCAGTACCACAACCAGCGGCGGCGGGTTTCACTGCTCCTGCTGGGGACAAGCTTTCTGCTGAAATTTTTCTACGTGTGCTATACACCCATTACCCGACGGCAGCACGATGTGGGAAAATTCGGGGACGCGGACAACCACGCCGGCTACATCACCTATCTGTTGCAGCATCACCAGCTGCCGGATTTTGATCCGCGGGGACACTGGCAATTCTACCACCCGCCCCTGCATCACATGATCTCTGCCCTGTGGCTGTGGCTGTCGGAACACGTGTTCGGCATCAGCAATGCCGCGGCTCAGGAGTCCCTGCAAACGCTGTCCCTGTTCTACGCCATGGCGATCGTCATCACTGCCTACCGCATTCTGCGGCACTTCCGGCTGGAAGGCATGGCGTTGTATGTACCGCTGGCGGTGGTAGCATTTCACCCCGGCTTCATTCTCTTTTCCGGCAGCATCAACAACGATGCGTTGTCGGTGGTGTTCATTCTGGGGGCAGTGCTGTGGACGCTGAAATGGTACGAGAAACAGACGTGGGAGGGCATCGTGAAAATTGCCCTCTGCATCGGGCTGGGCATGATGACAAAGCTTTCGGCGGCAATGGTGGCAATACCGGTGGCGGCGGTCTTTCTGGTGGTGCTGGTACGGCAGCTGCGGCAGAGAAACTGGCGGATCCTCGGGCAGTTCGGCGGATTTGCAGTGATCTGTTTCCCGCTGGGACTGTGGTATCCGGTGCGGAATCTGGTGCGGTTCGGCGTACCGCTGACCTATGTGCAGGAAATGCCGGAAAACTCTGTGCAGTATCTGGGGGAACAGTCGTTTTTCTCACGGATCCTGGACTTTTCGCCGCATCAGGTGGCAAGCGTTTTCGAACAGTGGGTACAGCGAACCGGCGGCAGCTACAACGAGTATAACCCGCTGATCGCCCTGCTGAAAAACGCCATGTTCGGGGAGTATATCAACGAGTACACGCTGGATTGCAGCCTGTGGCGAATCCTCACCGGTGTGGTGCTGTTCTGGCTCAATGTGGTGCTGGCGGCGGCAGCGTTTGCGGCAATGCTCTGGCTCTGCGGCAAACGGGAACAGACTGGCGGACGGCTGCCGAAGCTGTTTCTGGTGCTGTTCTACGCGGTGCTGATGGGCGGATTTTATCAGCTTTCCGCGGCGGAACCTTTTACCTGTTCCATGAACTACCGCTACATTACGCCGACTTGTGTCATCGGGGCAGTGTTTCTGGGGCTGGCATTCCAGCGGTTCCGGAACGGGAAAAAGCCCGTGTGCCGCTGGCTCTGCGGCATTGGCTGGACGTTGTGCGGCTGCTTCGCGGCATGTGCGGCGGCGTTTTACATCGGGCTGGGCTTGATTGGCTAGGGAAGTTTTAGAAATGGGAAAACCGGCAGGGGACAGGCTCTGCCGGTTTTTTGTTTCACGTGAAACAGTGGGTGGGGTTGTGCTTTGCCTTGTAAAAGGTTCTCCCCTGATATGTCAGACTTCATGGAAGAACCTCTTGGAATGTGTAGAGGGCGATGCCCACATCGCCCCGCAGGATTGCCCGAGGACAGTGATTTTCTAGGGCAGCCGTGTCGAAACCGTCCGGCGGAATTCGCTCGTTCCTCGCTGTCCGCCTTGGGCTTGCCAACGCCGGTTGTTGCCGGTAATGTTGGTATTCAAGAGTTTTCTTGTGCAGGTGGTTAACCTTTATTTGATGCAGCGTTTGCAAGTTGGTGGAGGGGTTCTGTGAAATCTTTTGTTAATGTTTCAGTTACACAGAAGAATCCCTCAGTCAGCCTGCGGCTGCCAGCTCCCTTTTCAAGGGAGCCTAAGTACAAATGAGCCTCCCTTGAAAAGGGAGGGGGACCGCCACTAGGCGGTGGAGGGATTCTCCGCCACAGCAGCCAACAGGTTTCATAAGAAGCAAAAAAAGAAAAGAGTTCGCATTTCAC
>NZ_KI260397.1:13723-15072 GCF_000468015.1 Ruminococcus callidus ATCC 27760
AATTGGGGCGTAAGGTCAGCGGCGACTCGCCGCACGCCGCAGAATAGAAATAATGCAAGTTCCTATAGAATTTGTACTTGATTTTTTCTGCAAAATCCGCTATGATAAAGTTAGCAACTCAATACGCTCTCACAGAACGGAGGAATCTGATCATGACAGAAGAAGAAAAAATGCTTGCCGGAAAACTCTATGACCCCAGCGACCCCAAACTGGATGCCCGCCGGCTGCTGGCTCACCGGCTTTCCATGGAATACAACAACACACTGGAAACCGATGCCGAAAAACGCAAAGCCATTCTGGCACAGCTGCTGCCCGATTGCGGAGAGGACACATTTCTGCAAGGGCCGCTGCAATTTGACTACGGCTGCTATACCCGCTTCGGCAAACGCTGCTACGCCAACTTCAACCTGGTCGTTCTGGACGTGTGTCCGGTGACTTTCGGCGATGACGTGTTCATTGGCCCGAACTGCTCGTTCGTTTCTCCTATGCACGCCCTGCTACCGGAAGAACGCAACCTGAAACAGCGTCCGGACGGCTCCTACTATGATCTGGAATACGGCAAGCCCATTACCGTGGGCAGCAACTGCTGGTTCGGCAGCAACGTCACCGTCTGCGGCGGCGTGACCATTGGTGAGGGCTGCGTGATCGGTGCAGGCAGCGTGGTGACCAAAGACATTCCGCCCCATTCGCTGGCGGTGGGCAACCCCTGCCGTGTGCTGCGGGAAATTACGGAAAAGGACAGCGTGCAGTATAAAGGAATCACTGCATAAAGCCCGCCTGCATGCCAATATTATAATTGGAAAATCTCCCGCACTTCACACAGAAAGGACGATTCATATGGCAGTGATTCGATTGACAAAGGAAAATTTTCAGGCAGAAGTGATGCAGGCGGACAAGCCGGTGCTGATCGACTTCTATGCAGACTGGTGCGGTCCGTGCCAGATGGTTTCGCCGATCGTGGACGAGATCGCCGGCGAACGCAGTGACATCAAGGTCTGCAAGGTGAATGTGGACGAACAAATGGAACTGGCACAGTCTTTCGGTGTGTCCAGTATTCCCACGCTGGTGGTGATCTCCGGCGGAAAGCTGGTAAAGCATGCCGTGGGTGCACAGCCGAAGTCTGCGATTCTGGACATGCTGGAAGCTGTAGAATGATCCACATATTCCCGAGGCAACACCGCACAAAACCCGCCTGACGGCTTTGCACGCAATCTGCGTGCAGATTTTTCGTCGTGTTGCCCCGAAAAAACAAAGCCGCTGTCCTGTCAGCTTCGCGGGGCAGCGGCTTTTTTGCGGAGATGCGGCAAAAGTCCACGGGCAATACCGCACAAAGAGCGTCTGGCGACTTT
>NZ_KI260397.1:15172-17022 GCF_000468015.1 Ruminococcus callidus ATCC 27760
CATCTGTCGCACAATCTTTGTGCGGTATTGCCCACGAAATATACGATTCTGATATGATTTTCATCAGAAAATGTACGTTTTTGCTAGTAATCCGACAATCGTTATGCTATGATAGTTACAAATCAAGCGCACCACAGGTGCAGGAAGGAAACTGCCTTATGATCAATATTCCGAAAATGAAAGTCGGCATCGTTGCAGTCAGCCGTGACTGCTTTCCGGAAAGTCTGTCCGTGAACCGCCGCAAGGCTCTGGTCGATGCCTATACCCAAAAGTACAACGCAGAAGATATTTACGAATGTCCAGTCTGTATCGTGGAGAGCGAGATCCATATGGTACAGGCTCTGGACGACCTGAAAAAAGCCGGCTGCAATGCCCTGTGCGTCTATCTGGGGAACTTCGGTCCGGAAATTGCCGAAACGCTGCTGGCAAAGCACTTTGACGGTCCGAAGATGTTCTGTGCCGCTGCCGAGGAAAACACCGGCGTGCTTTCTTCCAGCCGCGGTGATGCGTACTGCGGCATGCTCAACGCCAGCTACAATCTGAAGCTGCGTGGCGTGAAAGCGTACATTCCGGAGTATCCGGTAGGAACTGCCGCAGAGTGTGCGGACATGATCCACGATTTCCTGCCCATTGCACGGGCGGTCTACGGGCTGAACCACCTGAAGATCATTTCCTTTGGCCCCCGTCCGCTGAACTTTCTGGCATGTAATGCACCCATTCAGCAGCTGTACAATCTGGGCGTGGAGATCGAAGAAAACTCCGAACTGGATCTGTTTGAAGCGTTCCACAAGCACGAAAACGATCCGCGGATTCCGGAAGTTGCGGCAGACATGGCAGCAGAGTTGGGTGACGGCAACAAGAAGCCGGACATTCTGCCGAAGCTGGCACAGTACGAACTGACGCTGCTGGACTGGATCGAGGAGCACAAGGGTTATCGGGAATTTGTTGCCATTGCAGGGAAGTGCTGGCCGGCATTCCAGACTCAGTTTGGATTTGTGCCCTGTTATGTGAACAGCCGTCTGACCGGCAGAGGGATTCCGGTTTCCTGCGAAGTGGACATCTACGGAGCACTCAGCGAATTCATCGGCACAGTGGTCAGCGAAGACGCTGTCACTCTGCTGGACATCAACAACACGGTACCGGCAGACCTGTATGAAAAGGAAATTGCAGGGAAGTTCCCGTACCGTCTGACGGACACCTTTATGGGATTCCACTGCGGCAACACCACCACCAAGAAGCTGGCGTTCTGCGAAATGAAATACCAGCTGATCATGGCACGGAGCCTGCCGGAGGAAGTGACACAGGGCACACTGGAGGGCGACATTCTGCCGGGCGATGTGACATTCTTCCGGCTCCAGTCCACCTCTGATGCGAAGCTGAATGCTTACGTAGCAGAGGGAGAGGTACTGCCGGCAGCGACACATTCTTTTGGTTCCATCGGCATTTTTGCGATTCCGGAAATGGCACGGTTTTATCGGCACGTACTGGTAGAGCACCACTTCCCGCACCACGGTGCGGTAGCATTCGGGCACTACGGCAAGGCAATCTACGAGGTATTCAAGTACTTAGGCGTAGACACAGGAGAGATCGGCTACAACCAGCCCAAGGGCATACGCTACCCCACAGAGAACCCGTTTGCAACAGCGGCGGCGGGTCGCCACTGACCCTACGCCCGCGGCGGGTCGCCGCTGACCTTACGCCCCAATTTCAAGAGTGAAAAGGGTAGTGTTACGGCGGCAGGCAGCCGCCTGTATGCCCCGCCGGGGGAGTTTTGTTGATGTGTAATCTTCGGGTGATACTTGACCTTGTAGTACAGGTGGAATGCGAACTCTTTTCTTTTTTTGCTTCTT
>NZ_KI260397.1:17122-20799 GCF_000468015.1 Ruminococcus callidus ATCC 27760
AACTTGCAAACGCCGTATCAAATAAAGTTGACCGTTTGCACAAGTAACGCCCTAGAAAAACAACACTGCAAACAACTAGCGGCGTTGGCGAGCCCCAGGCGGACAGCGAGGTACGAGCGAATTCCGCCGGACGGTTTCGACGCGACTGCCCTAGAAGTTACGCTTTGCGTAGGAACCCCTCCACCAGCTTCGCTGGTCCCCCTCGTACTGAGCGGTCCCCTCTGCCCTGCGGACATCTCCCCACCCCGTGGGGAGTCACCCCTTTCAGGGGAGGCTATAAGCTGATATAATTAAAGCTGGTGAAAGAGTTCGATATAGAACTCCTTTACCAGCTTTTCTGTTTCCCTTATGGGTAGGTTTGTAGCTGCAATTTTCTGCGGGACACAGTGGTCAAAGTCACAGATTCTGCAAAGTTGCGGTAAAATATTGACAACCCCGCTGAAATGGGGTACAATAGAAGAAAGCGTTTTTTCGGGAGCATTTTCCGGATAAAGGCAACACCGCACAAGCTTTGTGCGGTGTTGCCTAAAAAATTACTTTGCTGCAAAAAAGGAGATTATTGTATGAATATTGCTGTTGCCCAGTCCGGCGGACCGACCTGTGCCATTAACGCTTCACTGGTAGGCGTTTTTCGGGAATCCCTCAAGGAACCTGCAATTGATGCGATTTTTGGCTCTGTCAACGGTGTAGAGGGCATTATTCAGGATCACCTCATTGATCTGAAAACCATGATCCGCACCAATGAAGATATGGAACTGCTCCGGCAGACCCCTTCCACCGTGCTGGGTTCCTGCCGGTATAAACTGCCGGATTTTCACGAGGACAGCAGTGTCTACGAAAAGATCGCAGCTGTGCTGAAACGCCGCAAGATCGGTGCGTTTTTCTACATCGGCGGGAACGATTCCATGGACACCGTACAGAAACTTTCCGCCTATTTCAAGGAAATCGATCTGGACGTAAAAGTCATTGGCATTCCCAAGACGATCGATAACGATTTGTGCATCACCGACCACACTCCCGGCTTCGGCTCTGCGGCAAAATATGTTGCCACTACCATGCAGGAGATCATCCGCGACAGCTCTGTATACAGTATTCCCTCTGTGACGATTGTCGAGATCATGGGACGGCATGCGGGCTGGCTCACTGCTTCCAGTGCTGTGCTCCACGCCTACGGCGAACCGGCTCCGCATCTGGTCTACGTGCCGGAAACCCATTTCTCCGCTGAGCGTTTTCTCCACGACGTGGAGCAGGAAATGGCAAAACATAAGGCGGTGATCGTGGCAGTTTCCGAGGGCGTTTCCGTGCCGGAGGGGGTACAGTCCGGTCTGGTGGACAACTTTGGACACAAGTATCTGTCCGGTATCGGCAAGTATCTGGAGCAGCTGGTGCGGGATACGTTCGGCTGTAAGGTGCGTTCGATAGAGCTGAACGTCATGCAGCGTTGCTCCTCTCACCTGAGTTCCAAGACGGACATTGACGAGGCAGAACAGATCGGTGCAGCCGGCGTGCAGACTGCCCTCCGCGGCGAAACCGGACGGGTCATGATCTTCCGCCGGATTCACAACAAGCCCTATACCATTACTATGGAGCCGGCAGATGCGTCCCAGATCGCCAATCGGGAAAAGTTCCTGCCCAGAGAGTTCCTCACGCCGGCAGGAAACAACATCAGTGACGAAGCAATGGCATATTTCCTGCCGCTGATCCAGGGCGAGCTGGATCTGGTAATGCGGGGCGGCATTCCGGTACACTTCACCATTCAGGAGTCCGTGTTGAAGTAAACGTAATTTTTTCAGGCGAATCGTATAAAGGCAAAACCGCGGCAGTGTTTCACGTGAAACACTGCCGCGGTTTTTGATATTACGGAGACAATGCATCAATCCTTTGCTGCATCGGTATCATCTGATTTTTCTGTTCTGTTCTGATACTTCTGATACCAGGCACTCTGCTCTGCCTGGCTCATGTTCTCCCACTCTTCCTCCCGCTTTTCAATTTTCTCAACGGTGTATGCGTCCATGCCGTAGCACTCATTTCCGTCCATATCCTGATAAACCGCAATATCGTCTTCCAAGCCGTGATAGATATACTCGTGACGCATCAGGTTGCGAAAGGTGATATAATCCACTAAATGTTGATTCATGGTCTGCATGCTGCCGTAGTGCAGAGAGAGTGTTTCTACGATTTCAGCATAGTCCGTTTTCCCTCTGGAAAAATACAATTCTTCGAGAATGGCAGCAAGCACATTGTCGTTGAATTGCAGGGTGACTGCGTCCTTGTCTGCCTTGACCAGCGAAACGTCGAAATCCCGCAGAATCACCGCAAGAGCAGCAATCGTTTGTCCGGAAAACCGATCCTGGCTCTGGATCAGGCTGTCTGTGCTGACCTCAAAGTAATCCGCCAGTTTCTTCAAAATAATCGCAGACGGAACGCTTTTCTTATCGATATAATTGCGAATGGACTTGGGGTCAACCAAAATTTCAGCCGCCAGCTTGTTGATGGAGATGTTCCGCTTACCCATGAGCCTTTGCAGTGTGTCCGAAAAGTTCTTTTTCCACGCAGTTTCGTCAATTTCATAGTTATTCATCATGAAAATTCCTCCTTTGAAAATTATCCTGTAGAAAACTCCTTGCTATCTCGATTTCCCTGTGCTAAAATAAGGGTATGACTAAAATCACAGCAAGTGCAGAGAAAATTCCCCAGTTCAGTGCTTAGAGTATACCGCATTTGTTTCACTTTGTCAAGAGAAAATCACAAAAAATTTTTTTGGCGAATGCTTTGGGAAATACCGCACAAAGATTGTGCGGTATTTCCTTACATGCAAACAGCTTCCGGCAAATATCAAAGAAAGGATCCCAACTTCGGAGCAATCGAACGAGGATAACAGCGTATTCAGGAAACATTGAATACGCTCCAGGTGACAGAGAATAATGAAAGGTACATTTAAAAGCGGCTTAACCGCAGCAGATTTGAAAACAATGGGCATCAAGCTTTCCCCGCCGCAATTTGACAGCAGCCTGCACTTTGACGTTTCTGTCACTGGTGACAGGGTGGAGGCGTTACAGAATCGGGAAGTTTTCTGCAATGTGGTAAACTTCAACCTGAGAGCCACGGGGAACTTTATTCCGCGGCTGGAATATGCAGAACTTTGCAGCCCCATGTACGCGATCCAGAAAAAGATGCAGCCTGCCGACTTCAAGGTTCGTGTTTTTGGCTTCGTTCGGGAGAACAGAACAGCGGTCGTCAACTGGCAGCTGGAAGATGTTGCAACAGACATCAAGAAGATCTGGAAAGGCATTGTCCGGCAGATTCAGCTGGTGCGTGCTGTGAATGACGTGATGCCTGATGCAGACAAAATCCTGCGTGCATTCAAAGTCAAAGAGGTATCTCAGGATTATACTGGCACAAGGGTGCTTCTAGGCGGAGAGTTGGCAGGAATCCAGCCGAGCATTGCAAACATGACGAATGTGAGCGAATTTGCTCAGACACAGAACGGTGACATCGTGATGTATTTCAGCGGCAAGTATGCTACATTCACATTGGTAAACGGGGCTAAGGTTACTTTCGTGCTGGAGAATCCTGCAACGGGGATCAAGAGCGAACAGGAAGAACTGTATCAGGGTATCTTTTTCAAGGGTGCATATCACAAGCGGCGGGCGGCGGGTCGCCGCTGACCCTACGCC
>NZ_KI260398.1:0-1949 GCF_000468015.1 Ruminococcus callidus ATCC 27760
CATATTGTCTAACAAAAGGGGAGCATTTCAATATTCCTGTACCGGTTTCTTTGTTTTATTGATTCAGTGTGAAAATCACGCGTCCACGACTTCGTCCAGTGTGGGCTGTCCCAGTTCCAGATAGTAATGGTTCAGATACTGGTGGTAGGATTCCTGAAAGGTTTCATCGTTTTCTTTCAGCTTGAACAGATACTTGTGGATATTCTGCTGTTCGTCGATTTCGATCAGCACGCCGGCAATGTTGGAACAATGGTCGGAAATGCGTTCGATGTTGGTGAGCAGATCCTGATAGATGTAGCCCAGTTCCACGGTGCATTCTTCGTTTTGCAGCCGCTTGATGTGGCGGTTTTTCAGTTCCAGATTCAGGGTGTCGATAACTTCTTCCAGCGGCTCTACCTGGTGTGCAATGGCGAGGTCGTCCTTTTCGAACGCCTGATATGCCATGTTCAGTGTTTCCAGCAGAGCATCACACAGGGTACGCAGTTCCTTTGCGGCATCGCCGGAGAAGTGCAGCCCCTTTTCGTGGAGTTCGTGTGCCGATTCCATGATATTCACCGCATGATCACCAATTCGCTCGAAATTGCCGATGCAGTGCAGCATTTTCGAAACTGTCCGGCTGTCCTTGGAGGAAAGGCTGTGCTTGCTGATGCGTACCAGATAGGCGTTCAGCTTATCCTCGTATTTGTCGATGCGGTTTTCGTTTTCCTCAATTTGTTCTTCGGTGGCTTTGTCATACTGGAACAGCATGTTGATCGCCAGTTTCATTGTGGTCTTGGACAACTCTGCCATTTCCATGGTCACACCGTGACAGACTTCAATGGCAACTGCTGGTGTTGCCAGCAGGCGTTCGTCCAGCATAGCATGCTTTTCCTTGGCTTCCTTTTCCTTTTTGCTGTCCCGTACCAGCGTATACGCCAGCTTTTCCAGCAGCTTGGTGAACGGCAGCAGCATTGCTGTAGTGACAATATTGAAGATCGTGTGTACCAGAGCCACGCCAGCTGGATCAATTGCAGAGCCGACAAAGGCGAAGTCCAGCAGCCAGTACAGTCCGTAGAATATCGGCAGAATCACCAGTGTGCCGATGCAGTTAAAGCAGATGTGCACACATGCCACCCGCTTGGCACTGCGGTTTACGCCGATGCTGGAGAGCAGGGCGGTGACACAGGTACCGATGTTCTGTCCCATGATGATCGGGATCGCCATGCCGTAGGTGACCTGTCCGGTGAGGGAGAGTGCCTGTAGGATTCCCACAGAAGCGGCGGAACTCTGGATCACGCCGGTGAAAACGGCTCCTACCAGAACGCCCATGATCGGGTTCCGGAACGCGGTGAGAATGTGGGAGAACTGCGGGGAATCTGCCAGCGGGCTGACGGCTCCGCTCATCAGGGTCATGCCCGTCATCAGCACGGAGAATCCCACCATGATCTTGCCGATGTCCTTGGTGCGGTTATGCTTGGCAGTCATGATCATAATGACACCGATCAGAGCAATGATCGGGGAGAACGATTCCGGCTTCAGCATTTTCAGGAAGGGATTGTCCCCCTCGATGCCGGAAAGGCTCAGGATCCATGCAGTCAGCGTGGTGCCCACATTGGAGCCCATGAGTACGCCGATCGTCTGGCTCAGTTCCATGATGCCGGAGTTGACGAGCCCGACCAGCATGACGGTCAGGGCGGAGGAGGACTGAATGGCAATGGTAATGCCCATGCCCAGCAACAGGCTCTTGAACTTGTTGGAAGTCATCTTTTTCAGAACGATTTCCAGCTTGCCGCCGGCGAGTTTCTCCAGACCGGAGGACATGACGTTCATGCCGTACAGGAAGAACGCCAGACCGCCCAGCAGGGTAATGACGGAAAAAATATCCATAGGTTTCGACTCCTTATTGCTGCCCCGTGAAAACAGGGGCATTTTTCTGGGGCAATACCGCACAAAGATTGTGCGACAGATGC
>NZ_KI260398.1:2049-6467 GCF_000468015.1 Ruminococcus callidus ATCC 27760
GTCGCCAGACGCTCTTTGTGCGGTATTGCCCTGGGATAACACCGCAAAGTGCTTGCGTTGTACTGCCATTATTATACCGGTTCTCTGTAAAGTCTGCACGGTGGCTATGTAAAATCTGCGTAAAAAATAAGTTGCGTTTTGTCGAAGCTGGAGAGGGCAGTCTGAGGTATTGCCCTAAGGAAACACTGAATTTCACAACACCGCACATGAAAAAAAGCATCTCAACGAGATGCTTTTTTGTATTCTAATGCTGTTTTCTCCGGAAAAGTCTTCTGTTACAGTGGATTTGCCGGAGAATGCTCCAGCCGGACGATTGCCTTTTCCACACAGTGCTGCCGGACGTTGAGAATGCGGATCAGGTATCCCTCGATCTCCAGCTTCAGGCGGCTGCCGTCCTTTGGAATCTCGCCCAGCTTGCCGATGAGAAAGCCGCTGAAGGTTTCGTATTCCTCCGCATCGGAAAATTCGTGATCCAGAGCCTTTGCCACATCGTGGAGGGAACAGGTGCCGCGGATCTTCCACGTTTTCGAATCCAGACGTTCCAGTTCCGGTTCCTGCCGTTCGGTTTCGTCATCGTCGAAATCTCCGACCAGCTGTTCCACCAGATCGGTCACAGTAATGATACCGCACATGCCGCCGTATTCGTCCACAACGACTGCAAAATGGTCTGCGTGCCGTTTCATCTTGCTGAACAACTCGTCAGCTTTCATGGTTTCGTGAATGAAATAGGGCGTGTGTACAGCGTGTTCCATGACGAATTCCTTGGTGCGGTTTTGCAGCCGGAAAAAGTCCTTGGCGTTGAGCACGCCTACGATCTGGTCTACGCTGTCCCCGCAGACCGGATAGACCGAGTGGCGGGATTCATGAATAGTCTGTTCCCATTGAGCAATGGTTTCGTCCAGCCAGAGCACCGCCACTTCCTTGCGGTGGGTGCAGATCTCGCCGACAGTCAGATCGTCAAATGCAAATACATTTTTAATGAGGTCGTTTTCTTCGGTGTCGATCGTTCCTTTTTTGTGTCCCGCATCTGCCATGAGCAGCAGGTCTTCTTCCGTGACGATCTCGTCCTCACTGTTGGGGTCAATGCCGCAGAGCCGCAGGATTCCGTTGGTGGATTTGGTCAGCAGCCACACCAGCGGGGCGAACAGCTTGGAAATTACCGTGATCGGTCCGGACATTGTCAGCGAAAATTTTTCGGCATTCTTCATGGCAATGCGTTTCGGCACCATTTCGCCAAAGACAATGGAAAAATAGGAGATGACCAGTGTTACCAGAATGACGGAAATCGTGTTCAGCACAGAGGTACTCAACCCGATGCCGGTCTTTTGAAGCAGCCCCGTCAGCTTTTCCGCGAAGCTGTCGGAGGCAAATGCCGCACCCAGAAAGCCGGACAGGGTGATCGCCACCTGAATCGTTGCCAGAAATCCGGAGGAGTTCCGCACCATTTTCAACAGCCAGCGGGCACGCTTGTTGCCGTTTTCCACTTCTTTTTCCAGTTTTGCCTCGTTGACGGAGATCACCGCGATCTCTGTGCCGGCGAATACGGCGTTCAGGGCGATCAGGGCGATCTGCAATAAAATTAAACCTACCATTTGAGAAAAAATTCCAACCTTTCTTACTACAATATTATGTGTGATTTCTGTAAAGGCAATACCGCACAAAGAACGTCTGGCGACTTTGCACGCCATCTGCTTGCAAATTTTCCGTCATATTTCACAAAAATGCTCGTGAATACATCAAGTATTCACTCTGCTTTTTGCTCCATCTGACGGAAAATTTGACGACGCATCTGTCGCACAATCTTTGTGCGGTATTGACGTAAAAATACAAAAAGACACAGCTAGCACCGCATACGGTGCAGACTATGCCTTCTACAGGCAGCACGAACGCAAAAAATGCCATACCTCTGCTGTATCACAGGGCATCGTGCTGTCATCATGATTCGATTCGGATTTGTTGTGTCGCTGTCATCGGCGGCGTCCATGAAAAATTTCCTCCAGTTACTCTCATAAAGGAAACGCTGCATAAAGTCCGTTTGCCGGCTTTGTACAGTGTTGACTGAAATATTTTAAATCATATTCTATCACCTTTTTGTGCACTTGTCAATAGCATTTCAAAAGTTTGTGGAAACTCCACAAGAAATATTGACAGTCGGACACACCGGACAGGCGGAATACTTTCCGGTTCTTCGAAAAAAATTCAACTTTTTTCAAAAAGGGCTTGCAATGTGATGTGAAATGTGCTATAATTGCAATATGCAGTTGAAATAAAATTAGGCAACTTGCTAAATTGCTGCGAAATAGAATTTATGATAGGAGCGAAAAAGCTATGATCATCAAGAATATTGCACTGGCTGGCCATGCCGGCACCGGAAAAACCACATTACTGGAAGCCCTTTTGTATCAGGGTGGCTGCGTGGAACGCATGGGCAGCGTTGCGGCGGGCACTACAGTTTCTGATGCTGCACCGGAGGAGATCAAGCGGCATTCTTCCGTGTACACCGCCACCGGCAGCATCATGCTGGACGGTCAGAAGATCAACCTGCTGGACACACCGGGCATGTTTGATTTTGCCGGCGGCATGGTGCAGGGTATCTCTGCGGCGGACTGCGTAATGATTACCGTATCCGGAAAATCCGGCGTTCGGGTGGGCACGAAAAAGGCATACCGTGCAGCAGAGGGCAAGCCACGAATGTTTGTGGTCACAAAGCTGGACGATGAAAACGCCAACTTTTATAATGTACTGACAGAACTGAAATCCGCTTTCGGGCCGTCGGTTTGTCCGGTAGTAGTACCGGTCATCGCAGACCGGAAGGTGGATTCCTACATCAACCTGATCGAAATGAAAGCCTATCGCTACGACAAGGACGGCAAGGCTCAGGAGATCCCCATGCCGACTTCCGAGGTTTCCGAAAAATTGAGTTATCGGGTAGACGGCTTGATTCAGGCGTTTTCAGAGGCAATTGCGGAAACTGACGAGGAACTGTTTGAAAAGTTCTTCTCCGGCGAGGAGTTTACCCAGAAAGAACGGGTGGACGGTATTCATAAGGGCATGCGTGACGGCACGATCACACCGGTTGCCTGCGTTTCGGCACAGATGCTGGAGGGCGTAGACCTGCTGTGCAAGGAAATGGAACTGTTGGTGCCGGAAGCTTCTGACGAGATCACGGCACTGAACCAGAACGGTGAAGAAGTCGTACTGCATCAGTCACCGGAAGAACCGGTCTGTGTGCAGGTATACCAGACACTGGCAGACCCCTATGTGGGCAAACTGTCTATGATGCGGGTGATTTCCGGCACACTGAAAGCTGGTGCCGAACTGGTGAACAGCAAAACCGGAGCCACAGAAAAACTGAACAAACTGTTCTTCCTCTGCGGCAAGAAGCAGACGGAAACGGCTGTTGCAGAAGCAGGGGATCTGGTGGCAGCGACAAAGCTTTCCGCCAATACCGGTGATACACTGTGTGACAGTTCCCGCGTAGTCAGCCTGCCCCGCAGCAGCTTCCCGACACCGTGCTACAGTATGGCAGTGCGTCCGGCGGCACGGGGCGATGAGGCAAAGGTGGCTGCGGCGATCCAGAAGATTCTGGAGGAAGACCAGACCTTGTCCTATCAGCAGAATCCGGCAACCAATGAGATGATCCTCTCCGGACTGGGCGAGCAGCACCTGAGTGCGGTGATTTCCAAGCTGAAAGCTGATTTTGGGGTAGATGTGGTACTTTCCGTGCCGAAGATCGCTTATCGGGAAACCATTCGGAAAAAGGTCAAAGTTCAGGGTAAGTACAAGAAACAGTCCGGCGGCCACGGACAGTACGGCGATGTCTGGATCGAGTTCGAACCGTATCCGTCGGAAGAACTGGTCTTTGAAGAAAAGGTATTCGGCGGTGCTGTGCCGCGGAATTTCTTCCCCGCAGTGGAAAAGGGCTTGCAGGAATCCTACACCAAGGGTGTTCTGGCAGGCTTTCCGGTGGTCGGCGTAAAGGCAATTCTGGTGGACGGTTCCTATCACCCTGTGGATTCTTCGGAGATGTCGTTCAAGACGGCGGCTTCTCTTGCATATAAAGAAGGCATGAAGCAGGCAGAACCGACGCTGCTGGAACCGGTGGGACTGATGAGCGTAACCGTTCCGGACGAATGCACCGGCGATATTATGGGCGACCTGAACAAGCGTCGCGGCAGAGTGCTGGGCATGAATTCTGTGGAAGATCAGGGTATGACTTTCATTTCGGCAGAAGTACCGCTTCGGGAAATGGCAGATTATGCATTGCAGCTGCGGCAGATGACACAGGGCGAGGGAACCTTCTCCATGGCATTTGCCCGCTATGAACAGCTGCCGGCAAATCTGGTGGCAGAGGTCATTGCTTCCGCATCGGAGTAATGCTTTTTTGAGGCAATACCGCACAAAGAGCGTCTGGCGAC
>NZ_KI260399.1 GCF_000468015.1 Ruminococcus callidus ATCC 27760
ATCACAGCTACACCAGATGCAGCTGTTGTGATGCTCTTTTGCACGAGGACGATGCCTATTATCTGGACGGCGAGACATACTGCCGTGACTGCTACGAGGATGAGCGAGAGGAGAACAACCTGATTCACGAATACGGCTACAAGCCGAACCCCATTTTCTACGGCGAAGGCAATCGCTATTTTGGCATCGAACTGGAAATTGATGGAGCAGGCAGAGATGATGATTATGCCGAAGAGTTGCTGGACATTGCCAATGCCCATGCCGACCTGCTTTACATCAAGACAGACGGCTCTTTGGATGATGGCATGGAACTGGTTTCCCACCCCTGCACCATGGACTATCACATCAATGAATTTCCCTGGGAAAATATTATGCACCGTGCAGTCCATCAAGGCTACCGCTCGCACCAGACTTCAACCTGCGGCTTGCATCTCCATGTGAACCGCAACGCCTTTTCCGACAACCAGGAAGAACAGGACGAGGTGATTTCAAGGATTTTGTACTTTGTAGAGCATCACTGGAATGAACTCTTGAAATTCAGCCGCCGTTCGGAATACGCCATGAACCGTTGGGCGGCAAGATACGGCTATGAACATACCCCGAAAGCAATCATGGACAAGGCAAAAAAAGGCGGCAACGGTCGGTATGCCGCAGTAAACCTTTGCAACTATCACACTGTGGAGTTCAGACTTTTCAGAGGCACTTTGAAGTACAACACGTTCATTGCCACCATTCAGCT
>NZ_KI260400.1 GCF_000468015.1 Ruminococcus callidus ATCC 27760
CTGTCGCACAATCTTTGTGCGGTATTGCCTAAAAACAAAGAGGGACTGCCACGAAAAATGGCAGTCCCTCTTTTTGAAAAGGAAATAGGGATATATTATCTCAGGGAAACTCAGCTTAGCCCATAACCACTTCTACTGCGTGGCTCTTGCCGTCGCTGAATACCGGCAGTACGTTGCCCTCGATTGCCTTGCCGTCTACAGTTACCGATACAACGCCCTTGCAAACGTGGTTCGGATTCTTGACGGTGACATCATAGGTTGCACCGCGGAACTGTCTGGAAATGGTGAAGCCGTCCCATTCGTGGGGGATCGACGGATCGATCTTCAGACCGTCCCAATCCGGAATGACACCCAGAATGTACTGGGAAACTGCTACGAAGTTCCATGCAGCAGTACCGGTCAGCCAGCTGTTCTTTGCTTCGCCGTGACGCTTTGCGTCCTTACCTGCGATCATCTGAGCGTATACATACGGCTCGGTGCGGTGCAGGTCGGAGTACTTTTCTTCACGATATGCCGGAGCGATCTTGCTGTAGTATTCGAATGCCTTATCGCCGTGACCAACAAATGCTTCTGCACAGATGATCCATGCATTGTTGTGGCAGAAGATACCAGCATTTTCCTTGTAGCCTGCCGGATAAGTAGAGATCTCACCGTATTCGATGTAGTACTTGGTGAATGCCGGCTGGTTCAGAACCAGACCGTGTGTAGAGTTCAGGTACTTGTCTACGCTCTCCAGAGCCTTCAGGTCTGCACCGGTTTCCTTACCGACGCCGCCCATAACCGCGAAGCCCTGCGGTTCGATGAAGATCTTGCCTTCTTCACATTCGTGAGAGCCCATCTTCTTGCCGAAGTCATCATATGCACGCAGGAACCATTCGCCGTCCCAGCCGTATTCCATGATATTCTTCTTCATCTGGTCGATGGCAGCCTGTGCCTTGGCAGCACCAGCCTCGTCACCCTTCTTCTTGCACATTGCCACATATTCCGGACCTGCATAGGTGAACAGAGCAGCAACCATGACAGATTCTGCAACCTTGGAATACTTATCCTCGCCGTACTTCGGAGAAGTAGAGGTCTGGAAGGATTCGCCCGGCTCGTCAGAGAAGCAGGACAGGTTGATGCAGTCGTTCCAGTCTGCACGCATTGCCAGCGGCAGTCCGTGAGGACCAACGTTTTCTACCACATGGAAGAAGCTCTTTTCCAGATGATCCATCATGGTCTTTGCCTTGGATTCGTCGTTGTCATACGGCACCATAGCGTCCAGAATGGAGTAGTCACCGGATTCCTTGATGTATGCAGCTACAGACAAGATCATCCACAGCGGGTCGTCAGAGAAGTCGCCGCCGATCTCGTTGTTGCCCTTCTTGGTCAGAGGCTGATACTGGTGATAGCAGCCGCCGTCTTCCAGCTGTGTGGAAGCCAGATCGATCAGACGCTCCCTTGCTCTGTCCGGAATCTGGTGTACGAAGCCCAGCAGGTCCTGATTGGAGTCACGGAAGCCCATACCACGGCCGATACCGCTTTCGAAGTAAGAAGCGGAACGGGACATGTTAAAGGTAACCATGCACTGATACTGGTTCCAGATGTTGACCATGCGGTTCATCTTGTCGTCCGGTGTCTTGACGCTGTACTTGGACAGCAGAGCGTCCCACATTGCCTTCAGTTCAGCCAGTGCAGCAGCAACCTTTTCCGGTGTGTTGTACTGTTCGATCATCTCGTATGCACGGGACTTGTTCATGCTGCCGTCAGCGTTCCACTTCTGATCCTTCGGGTTTTCTACATAACCCAGAATGAAGATCAGCTGCTTGGATTCGCCCGGAGCCAGTGTGATTTCCTTATAGTGGGAAGCCACCGGCGACCAGCCGTCTGCTACGGAGTTGGAAGCCTTGCCTGCTGCAACGACCTGCGGATTCTCGAAGCCGTTGTACAGACCGAGGAAGCTTTCCCGATCGGTGTCGTAACCGTCGATTGCATCGTTTACAGTGTAGAATGCGAAGTGGTTGCGGCGTTCCTTATATTCGGTCTTGTGGAAAATGGTAGAGCCTTCGATTTCCACTTCACCGGTGTTGAAGTTTCTCTGGAAGTTGGTGGAGTCGTCCTGTGCGTTCCACAGACACCATTCAATGAAGGAGAACAGCTTGATCGTCTTTGCCTCGCTGCCCTCGTTCTTCAGAACCAGACTCTGGATCTCGCCGTTGTAGTTCTGGGGTACGAAGAAAGTCACTTCTGCGGAGATGTCGTTCTTCTTACCGGAGATCACGGTGTAGCCCATGCCGTGACGGCAGGTGTAAGCGTCCAGATCTGTCTTTACCGGCGACCAGCCCGGCGACCATACGGTTTCGCCGTCCTTGATGTAGAAGTAGCGACCGCCCATGTCTACCGGTACGTTATTGTAACGGTAACGGGTGATTCTGCGAAGACGGGCATCTTTATAGAAGTGATAGCCGCCTGCGGTGTTAGAGATCAGAGAGAAGAACTCCTGTGTACCGAGGTAGTTGATCCACGGGTACGGAGTCTTCGGATTCTGAATGACGTATTCTTTGTTTGCGTCATCAAAATAGCCAAATTTCATGAGGGAACTCCTTTTCGTAAAATAGTAAGATTACCGAAACGTCAGGTATACCCCCCTCACGTCCGGTTAGTACTTTTATTATAGCATAGGAACAAGCAAAATACAAGTACTTTTTTACAATTTTACACAGATTTTTTGATAGTGCCACGGAATTCATCAGAAAGCTCTTGGGCAATACCGCACAAAGAGCGTCTGGCGACT
>NZ_KI260401.1 GCF_000468015.1 Ruminococcus callidus ATCC 27760
GTCGCCAGACGCTCTTTGTGCGGTATTGCCTCAGGTATTCCAGACAGCTTCACGCCTCTGTGTCACTTCTCCTAAGGAAACACTGCATAAAGCTTGTGCGTAAGATGCGTAGTCAGATTTTTTGGCAGATTGCTCAGAAATTCCGCAGGCAGACTGTATGTATGGCAATAATATGACGAAAAATCTGCACGCAGATTACGTGCAAAGCCGTCAGGCGGGCTTTATGCAGTGTTTCCATAAGCACAGAGGTTGATATACTCATTCCCAAGACATTGCTCTGCTTCTTCTCCGAGGCAGGGCATTGTTGTTTCCTTTTATAAGGGATCGGCAGGCATTCCCCGCAGCAATGCCCCCAGCTGTTCCACCTGCTGTGCCATGCGTTCAGCGTTGGATTCCGGCAGAAATGTGGTGGCATAGTCGTAAACCGCCAGCCCGTCTGTGCCGTCGGTTTCCAGCACCTGCGTTGCCTGCCGGACAGGCAAGTCCCACTGTGTCGTCCATTCCATACTGCCGGAACCTGCCCACTGGTCAACTTTGCCGTACTTGTGAGTGCCGATGCCGATCACCAGCGAAACGCTGTCATAGGTGACAGTCTGCACCCATTCTGTGACAGTTTCGGAAAAGGGAGCGGCTTCGTTTTCGAAGCCGAAGTATACCTGTGGGATCAAAACGTCACAGTAGCCGGCTTCACTGCCCCAGCGGCGGACATCGGCATATTGTTTGGTATAGTTTCCGTCCATGGTGCCCTGCGGACTGATGCTCAGCAGCAGCTTCGGTGATTTTGCCTTGACAGTGCTGTAAATTTGCTGTATCATTTCGTTGACTTGGGAGAGCCGGAACTGGTTCAGGTTGTCCGCCTTGGCATCTGCAAAGGCGGCGGCATCAAAGGCGGTTTCTGTGGTGGGGTAGAAGTAGTCGTCCAGATGAATCCCGTCCACCTCGTATT
The DNA here is from genome assembly GCF_000468015.1 of Ruminococcus callidus ATCC 27760. GTDB lineage: Bacteria > Bacillota > Clostridia > Oscillospirales > Ruminococcaceae > Ruminococcus_C > Ruminococcus_C callidus. The sequence goes on from NZ_KI260401.1 coordinate 947, forward strand.
GCTGTACGATTTCCGCCACCCCGTCGGCGATCAGCTGCCGTACCTCCGGATAAGCCGGATTCAGCCACCAGTAATCGCCGACCTTGCAGAGATAGGTGCCGTTTTTCTGGCTGTCGCGGTACCACTGTCCGATCTGGTAACGGTCAGAGAGGGCACCCATGCCGGCATCATTTTGCAGCCGCAGGGGATTGATCCAGCCGTGAACAGACAGGTGCAGCCGGTGTGCCTCCTCCAGCAGAATGGGAAGCGGGTCGAAATCTCCTACTGCTGCCGCTGGGGGAAATAACTGGGAGCAGTAATAGGCATCACCGAAGGCACGGAGATGCAGGTATACCGTGTTGATGCCCATATCTGCCGCCTGCTGGAATCGCTGATGCATACTCTCCCGAAATTGTTCTGCCGTTTTTCCCGCAAGAGTGTCGGCGTAGTCCAGATAGGGGAACCACATGCCGTAGGTAGTCTGGTAGTTGCAGACTGCTGCGGTGTCCGGCGTTTTTGTAGGGCAGGGTGTGGTGCCGCTTGCCACGTGCAGCTGCTGTACCTGCTGGACATGCTTGGTCAGGTCGTCGCAAAAGGCGGCGTTTTCCGGTACGTGGTGTTCGGACTGTACCGTGCAGCCGCCGAGGGAAACCAGCAGAAAAAGAGTGAGAAATCGTGTGATCTTGTGTGTCATATGTGCGTAACCTCCGAAAACAGCGAAAATATCGCAAAAAAACTTGTGGAAATACAGCGAATCACCGAAAAGAAAAAATCGCCTTGCATTGCCCTATAAAAAATGTTATAATAAAAGTATGTTTCTGATTGCGAAAAAATGCACGGCTTGTTCGGAACGGCCGGCAGAGAAAAGGAGAATTTTTTATGTTATCGGATATCGAAATTGCACAGAATGCAGAAATGTATCCCATTGGCAAGATCGCTGCGGAGCTGTCCATTGCAGAGGAGGACATTGAGTACTACGGACACTACAAGGCAAAGCTGTCGGAGCAGCTGTTCCAGAAGCTGGACAGCAAGCCGAACGGCAAGCTGATTCTGGTGACTGCCATTAACCCCACGCCGGCAGGCGAGGGCAAGACGACCGTCAGCGTTGGTCTGGCAGACGCACTGCATCAGATCGGCAAGAAAACAGTTCTGGCACTGCGGGAACCGTCTTTGGGACCGGTGTTCGGCATCAAGGGCGGAGCAGCCGGCGGCGGCTATGCACAGGTAGTTCCCATGGAGGACATCAACCTGCACTTCACCGGTGATATGCATGCCATTACATCGGCAAACAACCTGCTCTGTGCGATGCTGGACAACCATATGCAGCAGGGCAATGTGCTGCGGATCGACCAGCGTCGCGTCATGCTCAAGCGTGTGCTGGACATGAACGACCGTGCTCTCCGGAACATTGTCATCGGTCTGGGCGGCAAGGTAGACGGCATTCCCAGAAGCGACAGCTTCCAGATCACTGTAGCTTCCGAAGTCATGGCGATTCTCTGTCTGGCTTCTGATCTGGCAGACCTGAAAGAACGTCTGGGCAAGATCCTGGTGGCATACGATCTGGACGGCAATCCGGTTTATGCCAAGGATCTGGGGGCAAATGGTGCCATGACAGCTTTGCTGAAAGATGCACTGAAGCCGAATCTGGTACAGACTCTGGAACACACGCCGGCACTGATCCACGGCGGCCCGTTCGCCAATATTGCCCACGGCTGTAACTCGATCCGTGCTACCAAGCTGGCACTGAAGCTGGGTGATTACTGCGTTACCGAAGCAGGCTTCGGCTCTGATCTGGGTGCTGAAAAATTCTTTGACATCAAGTGCCGCTACGGTGGTCTGAAGCCGGACTGTGTGGTTCTGGTGGCAACTGTCCGTGCCCTGAAATACAACGGCGGCGTTCCCAAGACGGAACTGACTACCGAGAATCTGGACGCTCTGAAAAAGGGCATTGTCAACCTCCAGGTGCACATTGAAAACATGAAGAAGTACGGCGTGCCGGTAGTGGTTGCGATCAACCGCTTCCAGTGCGACACCGATGCAGAACTGCACTTCATTCAGGAATTCTGCGAGAGTCTGGGTGCAGAGTTTGCACTGACCGAAGTATTCGCCAAGGGCGGAGCAGGCGGCAAGGAACTGGCAGAAAAGGTCTGCAAAACGATCGAAACCAAGCCGTCCAACTTCCACGTATTGTATGACACCGAACTGTCTGTGGAAGAAAAGGTGGAGAAGATCGCTAAGGAAATCTACCGTGCAGACGGCGTGACCTTTACTGCACCGGCAAAGAAAGCACTGGCACAGATCAACGCACTGGGCTGCGGCAATCTGCCGGTCTGCGTGGCAAAGACACAGTATTCCCTGTCGGACGATGCTGCCAAGCTGGGCAAGCCGGAGCATTTTACCATTACCGTCCGTGACGTGACACTGTCCAACGGTGCCGGCTTTGTGGTAGTGCTCACCGGCAACATCATGACCATGCCGGGACTGCCGAAGGCACCGTCTGCCCTGAAGATCGACTGCGACAACAACGGCAATATCACTGGTTTGTTCTAATCGAAGGAGATGCACAGACGTGTTGAAAATACAGAAAACAACGGCTTCTCCGGCGGAAACCGTCGCCTTTGCGGAGCAGGTGGGCAAGCGGCTGCATGCCGGTGATGTGATCGCCTATTTCGGCGGGCTGGGTGTGGGAAAAACTACCTTTACCCGCGGGCTGGCGAAAGGCATGGGGCTGCCGGACGTGGTGTCTTCTCCCACATTTGCCATTGTGCAGGAGTACCACGGCAGCGGGCTGTCGCTCTACCACTTTGACATGTACCGCATCGAGGGGGCAATGGATCTGGAATCCACGGGTTTCTACGACTATCCGCTGGACGAGGGCGTGTTTGCCATTGAGTGGTCGGAGAACATCGTGTCGGAACTGCCGGCAGGCTGTCTGCGGATCACCATTGAACGGCTTTCTGATGCGGCACGGCAGATCACAATAGAAGGAGATGAGCGTTTTGCGGATCTTGGGGATTGATACTTCCGGAAAAGTTGCCGCTGCGGCTCTGTATGACAGCGAAGCCGGCTGCCTGCTGGCACAGCAGTCTGTTTATACCAAGCGTACCCATTCGCAGGTGATCCTGCCGCTGGCAGAGCGTCTGTTGGCAGATACCGGTTTGCAGTGGCAGGACGTAGACGGCTTTGCCGTGGCAAAGGGTCCGGGGTCTTATACCGGTCTGCGTATCGGCATCGCCGCCGTGAAAGCCATGGCGTATGCCCTGCAAATTCCCTGTGTGGGAATCTCCACGCTGGAGGGACTGGCGTGGCAGAATCTGTCGTGGCAGGGCGTGATTTGCAGCGTGATGACGGCACGGCAGGCTCTGGTCTATGCCGGACTGTATCGCAGCGACGGAACTACAGTTACAGCTCTCCGTCCGGACGGCATGCAGCCGGTGGCAGAACTGTCGGAACAGCTGGCGGCTCTGGGAGAACCAGTGCTGCTGGTGGGCGATGCAATGGAGGAGATTCCCGCTTCGGCGTTTCTGCATGCCGCTTCGCCGGCGACAAAACTGCAAAACGGTGCCGGCATCTGTCTGGCAGCAGCACAGGCGGCATGGCAGACACCGGAGGAACTGTTTCCGGAATATTTGCAGCTGGTCAAGGCGGAAAAGGACTTGCAGGAAAAGCAAAGGGCAAAGTGACTTTATGTACACGGAAATCAATTTTCAAAAATGTGTTGATTTAAATTGTGCCAAA
>NZ_KI260402.1 GCF_000468015.1 Ruminococcus callidus ATCC 27760
TCTGTCGCACAATCTTTGTGCGGTATTGCCTTATATCAACATGACAGGAGGAAATATACATGAATCCAATTCGAATATGCTCTGCCTTCTGGACGGCTTCTTCTGCGGTTGCCACAGATACCACAGATCTGGCACCTGCCGTACAGAACATGGTGGACACTGTAGGGGAAGAAGTAAAGCAGACTTCCGGCATACTGAACAAAATTTTTCAGCCTATGCTGGACAAGCTGCCGTCCATGATCTTTGCCATACTGTTTTTGCTGATCGGCTTTTTTCTGGTAAAACAGATCATGCGGATCCTGAAGCGGGCATTCAACCGTTCCAACATGGACGGCATCATGTCCAGTTTCATTCGTTCCGTTGCCAAGATCGTACTGTATGTGCTGCTGATCGTCATTGCTCTGTCCATTCTGGACGTGCCCATGGATTCCATTGTTGCCGTGATCGCGTCTGCCGGCGTAGCAGTCGGTCTTGCCCTGAAAGACAGTCTTTCCAATCTGGCAGGCGGTTTTATCATTTTGTTCTCCAAGCCGCTGAAAGAGGGGGACACCATTGAAGCTGACGGCGTGACGGGTAAGGTAGAAGCCATTACCATTCTCTACACCCGCATTGTCACTGCGGACAACAAGACCGTTTTTATCCCAAACGGCGTAGTCGCCAGCGGCAAGATCATCAACTACACAGACAAGGATACCCGCCGCGTAGACCTGAACTTCGGCATCAGCTATGAGGACGATATTGATGCTGCCCGCAAGGTACTGCTGGAGCAGGTGCAGGCGGCTCCGGAGGCTTTGGCAGAACCGGAAGCGAAAGTGGTGGTGTTCAGTCACGACGACAGTGCTGTGGTGCTGCAATTGCAGGTGTGGACCAAGAGCGAAAACTATTGGCAGCTGCACTACCGGCTGCTGGAGGACGTGAAAAAGGCGTTCGACAGCCACGGCATCTCTATTCCGTATCCGCAAATGGACGTACATATGCCGGAAGAAACCACGGATTCCAATTCCTAAGGAAACACTGCATAAAGCTTGTGCGTAAGAT
>NZ_KI260403.1 GCF_000468015.1 Ruminococcus callidus ATCC 27760
AAATAGAGATAGTTCTGTTCTTGAAAATGAAAAAATGACTTTTGCTCGGATAATATTCCAATAGGCATATGTTGCTTTGCATCACGTTTTGCAGGCAAATATCAAATTTCTGATGATAGGCTCTTCCCTACTTATACAAGAAAACGGTATGTCCTCTGAGGCATACCGTTTCTTTGTTTAGCAAAATAAATTCTTGCTTTTTGAAAATTTTTGTGGTATGATGGAAATGAAGCGAAAAAGAAGTAAGAGGAGTATATCGTATGATTCAAATCGCAATCGTGGATGACCAGACAGAAGCGATTTCAGGAATTCTTTCTGTATTTCAACAATGGGAAAAGGAAAATCATGTATATTTTGAAATAGATACCTACACAGATGCAGATTTATTCTGTGATGCAATATTTGATAAGAAATATCAAGCTCTCTTTTTGGATCTGGATATGCCTAAAAAAAGCGGCTTTGACATTTCTCAGTTCCTGCGTGAACTTGGAAATAATACGCCGATTGTCTACATCACAAATCGAGATGACTTGATGCAAAAAGCATTTCAATATAAGGTACTCGGTTTTGTTCGTAAAGATAAGATACAAGAAGAACTTCCGTTTGCAATCTCCTGTGTGGTTCAAGAAATACAGAAAAAGAATAGTCACGTCATGATATTCGCAGCACATCGTCAAAAAAAAGAATATTATAATTTACCAGTTTCTGATATTTTGTATATTGAAAGCGAAAATCACCAAACAAAAATCTATACTGTCAGCACAAAGGATGCAATCATTACAAGAGATTCCCTTCGTTCCTATATGGAAAAAGAAGAATTTCAAGGCTTTATTCCAATTAGCGTAAGCTGTATTGTAAATATTGAGCATATTTTTTCAATTGAAAAAGATACTCTGGTATTGGACAATAAAAAGGTTTTGTTTATCAGTCGAAGAAAAGTCAAATCAGTCAAGGAAATGTTTCAACAAAAAACAAGGAGGAATATCATATGATCTACACCGTTTCAGAATGGTTAGCCACTATTTCAGAGAGTTTGATTATTTTCTTCTTTCTAGTCAAGATCTTGTCCTATAAAACCATGGCACGATCTAAAAAGATAATTGGAACAGTAGTTTTTTGTTGCTTGCAATGCACCTCTTCTTTAATATTGGATCAATTTTTTGTGTTTGAAGGACTTTATGTCATTATCACAATTTTTATTTATCTTCTTTTCTGTTGGATAATGTTAGAAAAGCCTATATGGCTTCAGACAATTGTTGTACTCCTCATATTTGCCTGTTTGTTTACAATTAACATTTCAACAATGTTAGTCACAAGTTTGCTCATACATAGTACTTCAGCAGATGTGCTACTTCTTCGAAATCCAGTTCGTATTTTACTTTTATTTATTACAAAAGCTTTATTGGTTTTTACATTAATCATACTTACCAATATTTTTGAAAAGAAAAAAGTGATATTTCATGTTTCTCAGTGTATTGTTATGGCTATTGTTCTTTTGACTACTTTTTTTGCTGGTGTTGTTCTAGAAGAAATTGTAATTGACACAGATGTAGCAAGCTGGGAAGTTTCTGCAATTGTAATATGTATGATTGCAATCAACATTTTGTTGTTTTTTGTGCTTTATCTTACTTCCTCCAGAAATCGTGTAGAAAACAATCAGGCACTATTGAAATTACAAATTGCAAACGAACAGCAAAAACTTCAGGATTCCATTCGTTGGAATACAGAAGTAAATACACTGCGTCATGATTTGAAAAATCACTTGCTTTGCATTTCGGAATATATTCGTTTACAACAGACAGATACAGCTATGGAATATATTGAGAAATTAACCGGTCAGGTGAAAAAAGAATTGCCGTATCATATGATGACGAATTCTGTTGCAGTCAATGCTATTTTAGATTTGAAAAAACTTGTGTGTGACGAAAATCAAATTGACATAAAATATTTTGTGCTGGAAGAATTGCCGAAAATAGATGAAACCGATTTGTGTGTAATATTAGCTAATTTACTGGATAATGCAATAGAGGCTGCATCCAAAGAAGAAAAGCGGCAGATTCGTCTTTCCATGGAAATCATCGGCAACTATTTTCGGATTGTTGTTCAGAATCAAATTGCAGAGTCAGTATTAAAAAACAACAAGGAACTAGGGACCACTAAGAAAAATCGAAAAATCCATGGATTTGGGTTGCAAAGTGTAGAAGATGCTGTTGAAAGAAACGATGGGATGAGCAATTTCTCTGAGGAAAATGGTTGGTTTGTTGCAGATGTTATGTTAAAAATCCACGAATCGTAAAACAAAATAGAATGGTTTTTGATCCGCCTTATCGAAAAAATAAGGCGGATTTTTTTGCTTTTTGACCGATTACGTCGTAAAACATACCGATTACGTCATAAGTATTGTATCTTTCATTTTAATCAGTATAATGAAATTAAGGGAAACAAAAGGAGGTGTTGCATATGATTTCATTTTTATCCAGATCAGTTGTACGGAGTTTGATTAAAAATGATGCAATCGAAATGGAAAAGGCAGAAGTTTATCAGTATGGATTTGAAATTCTGTTTTCTTCTATTACCACTTTTCTGATTGCAGTACTATCTGGCGTTTTACTGCATTGTTTTACTGCAGCAATGCTTTTTTTCGTTATATTTGCAACGTTTCGGCAAATATGCGGAGGATATCATGCAAATCATTATTGGAGCTGCAATTTACTGTTCCTTTTGGTAATCAATGCGGTATTGGTTGTATATCGTTTCTTTCCCACTGACAGTTTCACGACAATGCACTATATTTTTCTGTCAGTTTCACTGTTAATTATCTGTGCCTATGCACCGGTTGAAAATGAAAATAAACCGCTCAATGCAAAACAGGTACTTCTATTTCGTAAAATCAGCAGAATCATTGCAATATTACTGACGGTGATTTCTTGCTTGATTAACATATTACATAGTCCCTACGTAAAATTGATCGATAGCACATTTTTGGCGATTTCTGTTTCAATTTTAGTTGTGGGATTGAAAGAAAGGAGAGAGTATAATGAAAAGTGCAAAGAAGAGCATTTTGAAGACTGTTGCGAAAGTCGGTGCAAAAAGTGCTGAGATCGGAGCTAGTTCCGCATCGATTTTGGGCTTTCACCAGCCGAAAGAACCGAAGGCTCTGCAGAATCTGAAGAAGTAATCTGGTTGTAAGATTACAAAGAAATCCAAACGCAGCGGCACACGTAAGTGTGCTGTTGTAATCTAAAAAAGGAGTTTTTTATCATGAAACAGACAAAGAAGATTATTGCTGCTCTGGCAGCAGCCACAATGGTAGCCTCTTGTGCAGGCGTTGTTGCAAGTGCAGATGAGGCAGTAAACGCAGTCAACGTATCCTACAGCACTGTAGCAGAAACATTCACCGCCGCTGACGGCACAG
>NZ_KI260404.1 GCF_000468015.1 Ruminococcus callidus ATCC 27760
ACCTTACGCACAAGCTTTGTGCGGTGTTGCCCAAGTTTAAATGAATACGGAATCGTCCTGTAAGGACTGGTTTTCCAGCAGGTAACATTTTTCTCCTGCAATGACAAACAGCCGGTAGAGGAACACATCTACGGTTTCTCCTACCGTAATGGGTTCTTCCTCCAAGTCCCGCTTGGCGATCAGCAGATCTCCGTGGACACGCACCGCCAACTCGATCCAGTCGCCGCGGAACGAAGTCCGTTCCACCACACCCTTGGAAGCGGAACTGCCATACTTCTGCACCTCGTTCTTGCGGGTGATCTTCAGGAATTCCGGACGGACAATCGCCTTTTCCACACCGTCCATACGCTGGAATGTGTGGTACTTCTGATAGTCTGCCAACACGGAGGTCTGCCCGAAGAACGATGCTGTAAACGCAGTCTGCGGGTGACGGTAGATCTCAATGGGCGTTCCCATCTGTTCAATGTGTCCGCGGTTGGTGATGATGATCTCGTCCGCCACCTCAATGGCTTCGTCTTGGTCATGGGTTACGAAAATGCTGGTCACGCCCAGCTTGCTGATCATTTCCTTCAGCCAGCTGCGGAGTTCCTGCCGCACCTTGGCATCGATCGCCGCAAAGGGTTCGTCCAGCAGCAGCAGCTGGGGATTTGGTGCCAGAGCACGGGCGAATGCCACACGCTGCCGCTGGCCGCCGGAAAGCTGGCTGGGATACCGCCGCTCCAGTCCCCGAAGTCCGATCAGGTCTACCAGTTCCATCACACGGCTGGCAATGGTTTTCCGGTCTACTTTCTGAATCTTCAAGCCAAAGGCGATGTTGTCATACACAGTCATGTACCGGAACAACGCGTAGTTCTGAAACACAAATCCAATGCCACGCTTGCTCGCCGGAATGTCATTGACCACTTTTCCGTCAATGCGGATCTCACCGCTGTCGGGGTGTTCCAGACCGGCGATCATGCGGAGAATGGTGGTTTTGCCGCTGCCGCTTGGCCCCAGCAGACCGATCAGCTTTCCCTTTTCAATACCGAAGCTGACATCATCAGAAGCCTGATAATTGCCATATCGTTTCTGAATATGATTTAACTCTACGTACATCAGCTATCCCTCTTTCCTCCGCGGTGTTCGATCAGACTGCGAATCACCAGAATCACAATTGCCATAAGCACCAGAATCGACGAAGCCGCAAATGCCGGCACATACTGGAATTCATTGAACAAAATTTCAACGTGCAGCGGCAGGGTGTTGGTTCTGCCACGCAGGTGTCCGGACAATACCGAAACCGCACCGAATTCGCCCATGGCTCTGGCTGCACACAGCACCACGCCGTACAGCAACGCCCACTTGATATGGGGAAACGTCACCTTGCGGAAGATCGTCCACGCGTTGGCACCCATCAGGGCAGCCGCTTCTTCTTCATCTGTCCCCTGCGATTCCAGCACCGGAATCAGTTCGCGGGAAACAAAGGGGAATGTTACAAAAATCGTTGCCAGCACAATGCCCGGCACCGCAAACACCACATGGATCCCCAGATCATGCAGCAGCGGATAAATCACGCTCTGTCTGCCGAATGTCAGCAGGAAGATCAGACCGGCAATGATCGGAGAAATGGTCACCGGCACATCGATCAGCGTAGTCAGCACTTTCTTGCCGCGGAACTGATACTTGGTGACTGCCAGTGCTGCAAACACGCCGAATACCGTGTTCACACCTACGGCAATGGCAGTGGCTTCCAGCGTCAGCAGTACAGCTTTTACCGTGTATTTATCGGTGACAGCTGCCTGATAGGTTTTCCACCCGTCCCGCAGTGCCTCAGAAATGACAGTCGCCAGCGGCAGGAGCAGCATGACGACCAGAAACAGCACGCTGACACCGATCAGAACCCACTTGACGATTTTCGAACCAACGGTTTCTTCATGCATACTCACTGCCCTCCTTTCAGAATCTTCGAACTTCTGGACTGCACCAGATTGGTCAGGAACAGGATCAGGAACGCTGCGACCAGCATTACCAATGCAATGGAAGTGGCACTGGTGTAGTCATATTCCTGCAACTTCGACATGATGATCAACGGCGTGATCTCAGTTTCATAGGGCTGGTTGCCGGCAATGAATACCACGCTGCCGTACTCTCCAAGACATCTGCCGAATGCCAGACCGAATCCGGTCAGGGCTGCCGGCAGGATTTCCGGAAATATCACCTGCCAGAAAATCCGGATCCGGCTGGCTCCCAGAACCCCTGCCGCTTCTTCATAAGTGGAATCCAGCTTTTCCAGAATCGGCTGCACCGTGCGGACTACAAAGGGAATCCCCACAAATACCAGTGCCACGGTAATGCCTACCCTAGTGTAGGCGATCTGAATGCCGAACCGTGCAAAAAACTTTCCCACCAGACCGGTGTCTGCTGTCAGGGAAGTCAGTGCAATGCCTGCAACCGCTGTCGGCAGGGCGAACGGCAATTCGATCATGCCGTTCAGCATCCGCTTCATGGGAAACCGGTACCGTACCAGCACCCACGCCAGAATCACGCCCATTACCGCATTGATCGCAGAAGCGGCAAACGCCGTCAGCAGGCTCACCCGAAAGCTTGCCAGCACACGGGGCCTGGTAATAGTTTCCCAGAACTCCGCGGGGCTAAGTTTTGCGGTATAGACCACCAGCGATGCCAGCGGGATCAACACGACGATACTAAGAACGGAAAGTGTCACTCCCAAGGATAATCCAAATCCGGGAATCACCCGTTTACTGCCTTTTTTCATAGCTGCTCCTTATTTTTCATAGATCTGATCGAAAATGCCGCCGTCGGAGAAGTGCACCTTCTGTGCCTCGTCCCAGCCGCCGAAATCCTGAATGCTGACCAGATCAATGTTCAAGTCAAATACATCTGCATATTCTTTCAAAATTTCCGAATTGGTCGGTCGGTAATAATGCTTTGCCGCGATTCGCTGTGCCGCATCGGAATACAGATACTGCAAATACTCGGTCGCCACATCGCGTGTACCGCGGTCGTCCACCACGTCATCTACCACTGCCACAGAGGGCTGTGCCAGAATGCTGATGCTGGGGTTTACGATCTCATAGTCCTCCGGATTGTCCCGCATGGAGAGATACGCTTCATTTTCCCATGCCACCAGCACATCGCCCTGTCCGTTTTCCACAAAGGTGGTCGTAGCTCCTCTCGCACCGGAGTCCAGCACCAGCACATTCTGATACATCTTCTTGACGAAGTCCTCCGTCTGCTGGGTGTCGCCGTTATATTTCCGGTCGGCATATGCCCATGCGGCAAGGTAATTCCACCTTGCACCGCCGGAGGTTTTCGGATTCGGGGTAATGACATCTACGTCGTCCCGCACCAGATCGTCCCAGTCCTGAATGTGCTTCGGATTGTCCTTTCGCACCAAGAACACAATGGTCGAAGTATACGGAGCACTGTCGTCCGGAAACTCGTCCACCCAGCCGTCCTCGATCAATCCCGCCTTTTCCAGGGAATCAATGTCGTATTCCAACGCCAGCGTGACCACATCAGCTTCCAGCCCGTTTGCCACCTCCAGAGCCTGCTTTCCGGAACCGCCGTGGGACTGAATGACTTCCACGTCCTGTCCCGTCTGCTCTTTCCAGTGCTCCGCGAATATCGTATTATAATCTGTATAAAGTTCTCTGGTGGGGTCATAGGAAACATTGACGATGCTCACCGTGTTATGATCTCCGCAGCCGGTAAATGTCCCGCCTGCCAGAACCGCCGCCAGCAGCAGTCCGATGCACTTCTGAATCTTCATACAGCATCCTTCTTTCCTGCGGAGAATCGGGCTTTTCCCGCTTCTCCGATAATACATACCATTTTGATATGTTTAGTATGTTACATATCATACTGCAAAACTAGTAATTTGTCAATAGGATTTCTCCGGTTTTGTAGAATTGCACAAGCAAAGAACTGAAATCATAGCGATTTTATAGGCATTATATATAAAAAGCTGTCCGATGCCGTTCTATCCCCTCGCTTGTCTGCATAGGATAAAGCAAAGGCAGCACCGCAGCAGAATCTGTACGGTGCTGCCCAAGCCAACGCCGCCGGACGGCAAAAAAGGAGGAGTTCCATATGGACCTGAAAATCAATCGGGAAATGCTCCCTGTGACTGAAATTCTTCTGGACGAAGTACAGGAGCAAAGTGTTGAACTGGACTACGTACTGCCGGACTATGATCCGGACATCTTTCGCATCATCGGCTGTGAGATCCAGCCGACCATTGTCAATTCCACTACCGGAACCGACCGCATCACCTACGAACTGCGTGCAGACATTCGCGTGCTGTACTGCGGTTCGGAGAGCACGCTGCTGCAATGCGTGGCACAGCAGATGACATTCACCAGAAATGTAGAACTGCCCCGCCCTGCTGAGGACCTGCAAGTGCAGATCCGTCCCCGCACCACCTATGCCAACTGCCGTGCCGTCAGTCCCCGCCGGCTGGAAGTCCGCGGAGCCGTTTCGGTTTCGATTCGAGCTGCCGGCGACCGGAAACAGGAGGTCATCGAGGACGTTTTCGGCATGCACGTACAGCTGCGAAAAGTTCCCGTGGAATACGCCGCACAGAAACGCCGTGCCACCAAGCATATCCTGCTCAACGAAGATGTGGAACTGGGACAGTCCAAACCGCCGATCCGCAGCATTGTCCGGAGCAGCGTCCGGCTGAACCACGAGGAGCAGTCGATCCTCGCCGGCAAGCTGGTGGCAAAGGGCGAAGCAACGGTGCAGTTCCTCTACACATGGCAGCAGGAGGACGGTTCCAACGGGCTGGAACAGATGCAGTTCACTGTCCCCTACAGCCAGATCGTGGACATGGAGCAGATCGACGACACCTACCGCGGCAGTGTGGACACACAGGTGGTACGGTGCGACCTGAAGCCTTGTACCGGCAAAAACGGCAGCATGGACAGCTTGCAGTGCGAACTGGAACTGTGCCTGCGGTGCACAGCGATCAAAACCGCTTCCATTCAGCTGGTGACTGATGCCTTTTCCACGCTGTACCCCTGTGAGCAGGAAACGGTTTCTCTCCAGATCGACATGGCACCGGTGCCGGTGCATGCGGTGATGCCGTGCAGTGCCTCGCTCCAGCCCACCGACACCGTGCCGGAATGCATCTATGATCTGCACTGCCACGTCCGAAACATCAACATGCAGCTGCTCTCCGACACCAACCGCATTCGCATCAGCGGCATGCTCTGCTGTAATCTCCTCGCCGGTGATGCAGACGGCATGCCCATGATGCTGGAAAAGGAGGAAGCGTTCGAGGTGTACACCGACTCGGAAACGCCGGTAGACAATGCTGTATTGCAGGCGGAGGTGCTCCCCACAGACTGCACCTATCATCTGGCTTCTGACGGCAAGATCACCATTCAGGCATCACTGCTGCTGCGGGGATACCTCCGTCCCTCTGCCCGCCACACCTGTCTGTCCGGTCTGACGGTGGACGGTGAAAACAAACTGGTGCGGGACGGCGACTATGCCCTGAAGCTGTACTATGGAGTAGAGCACGAAAACGTCTGGGACATTGCCAAGCGGTGCCGCACCAGCGTCGGGGCGATCATGGAGGAAAACGACCTGACAGACGAACAGCTTACCGCTGCGGGCATGCTCTTTATTCCCATTGTACAGTAACGGCAGGAGGTACAGAATATGGCAAACACGATTTATCAGGACATTGCCTGCCGCACAGGCGGTGACATTTACATTGGCGTAGTGGGTCCCGTGCGTTCCGGAAAGTCCACGTTCATCAAACGGTTCATGGAACAGCTGGTCATTCCCCACATTTCCAACGAAGCATGGCGGGAACGTGCCACCGACGAACTCCCCCAGTCCGCCGCCGGCAGAACGATCATGACCACCGAACCGAAGTTCATTCCGGAAGATGCGGTGGAACTGACGCTGGAGGACAATGCCCGCATGCGGGTACGCATGATCGACTGCGTGGGATATATCATTCCCAGTGCACTAGGCTACATCGAAAATGAACAGCCGCGTATGGTACATACCCCGTGGTTTGAACAGGAAGTCCCTTTCAACATGGCGGCAGAAGTCGGCACGCGGAAAGTCATTGCAGAGCACTCCACCATCGGGCTGGTAGTCACCACTGACGGCAGCATCACCGACCTGCCCCGTGCGGAATATGCCGAGTGCGAACAGCGTGTCATTGCAGAGTTGCAGGAACTGGGAAAGCCCTTTGCCGTCCTGCTGAACTGTCTGGATCCGCACACTGCCGCCGCCAAGGCAATGGCAGAACAACTCTCCCAGCAGTATCAGGCACCGGTGCTGCCTGTCAGCTGTCCCGATCTGGATGAAAACGACATCTGTCAGATCCTGACAGAACTGCTGCGGGTGTTTCCGGTGCGGGAGATCAACGTCTGCATGCCACGCTGGATCTCCTCGCTGGAAAAAAGCCACTGGCTGCGGGAATCGGTCTTTTCCTGTATCCGGCAGGCTGCCGCAGAAATCCACACCATTCGGGATACGGCTCTTTTCGCCGAGGCAGTGAGCACCTGCCCCTATGTCACGCGGGCAGCCATTCGGGAGATCGACATGGGCACCGGCAGCGTCTGTGCCGAAGTGGAACTGGACGCATCGCTGTTCTACCGCATTCTGGGAGAAACCACCGGTCTGGACATTCACGGTGAAAGCGACCTGCTGCCCATTCTGCTGGAGCTGAGCCGAATCCAAAAAGAATACGCCAAAATCGAACCGGCTCTGCGGGAGGTAGAAGCCACCGGCTATGGCATCGTGATGCCGGAGCAGGAGGAAATGACACTGGAAGAACCGGAGATCATCAAGCAGGGCGGACGATACGGCGTGCGGCTCCGTGCTTCGGCACCGTCCATTCACATGATGCGTGCCGACATTCGCACAACTGTCAGCCCCATTGTGGGCACGGAACGCCAGAGCGAAGAACTGGTCATGTACCTGCTGGAGGGCTTTGAGGAGGACCCTACAAAGATCTGGTCGTCCAACATCTTTGGCAAGTCCCTCCACGAGCTGGTGGGCGAAGGACTGCACAACAAGCTGTCCAAAATGCCCATGGACGCACGGCTCAAGCTACAGGAAACACTACAGCGAATCATCAACGAGGGCTGCAGCGGTCTGATCTGCTTCATCTTGTAATCGTAAAACAGCAAAACGCCGGAACGGTTCTGACACACGTTCCGGCGTTTTGCGTTTTGTGGAATGGGTTATCGAAAAGTCCTCTCGGACTGAAAATAGCTATGGCAATACCGCACAAAGAGCGTCTGGCGACTTTGCACGCCATCTGCTTGCAAATTTTCCGTCATATTTCACAAAAATGCTCGTGAATACATCAAGTATTCACTCTGCTTTTTGCTCCATCTGACGGAAAATTTGACGACGCATCTGCCGCACAATCTTTGTGCGGTATTGCCCTATTTCTCGTAAGTCAGTGCCGCAGTCTTTCCGGCTTCGGCAGCTGTATAATTCGGACGGATCACATGCACCGCATCCATGTTGGTGATCAGGACAACTGTAAACTTTGGCAGCTGGTTCTGTTCCAACAGATTCAGGTTCACCTCTGCCAGCAATTCGCCGGCGTGAACGGTATCGCCTACCTTATGCTTCGTCCGGAAGCCGGCACCATTCAGGGAAACCGTATTGATGCCGATATGCACCAGCACTTCCAGCCCGTCAGGTGTTTCAATGCCGTAAGCGTGCAGGGAATCCTGTATGTCTACGATCTTTCCGGAAACCGGTGACAGCACCTTGCCGTCGGTCGGGTCAATGGCATAGCCGTCGCCCAGTACCTTTTCTGCGAAAACCGGATCCGGCAGCGTGTCTACCGGAACGATCTTGCCGTTCTGCACTGCCAGCAAAGTATTCGCCGGAGCCTCTGGCAGGTCTGCTGCTGCTTTATTCTTTTTCAAAAAATCAAACATTCCCATAACTGCTCAATCCTTTCTGTTCTGTTTCCACGCGAGAAATGTTTCTCGGTCGGAGTATGATGCAATGGCACCGCCTTTTCCCATGGAGTAAAACCGTATACGGCAGGAGCCGGCAACCAGCCGCTGGCGGAGTGCTTCTCCAATTGCCAATACCTGTTTCATACGCATTCCCGCCTGTCACGCCTGCTTGCCGCCGGAAAACAAATTTTCCACGCAAAACGGCTGCATTTCCCAAAGGTGTACTTCTGCCTGCTCCGCTTGTACCGTCAGCTTCGACTGCTCTGCATCGGCATAGAAGCGGGACGTGAACACGGCTTCGCCCTCGTTGGCAAAAATCTCTACAGAAGAAGTGTCACAAAACAGCCGCAGCTGTTCCAGCCGTTCCAGCGGTACCTGCCGCATGGGGCGATTACAGCCGCTTGCTCCGAATTCCAGTGTGAGGAAGCTGCCGTCCCATGTGAGCACGCCGTCTGTGCCGAACTGCACCCGCAGGGACTTTCCCGCGGTCAGGCGAATCTCTGCCTCATAAGCGGCTGCGGTCCTGCACGAGAATTCCTGCTGTACAACGACAGTCTGTTCCGCACTGCGAAGCTGCTGCAATTCCGGCAGCGGCTTCTGTTGGATCCTGCCGTTTTTCTCATGGAGCACCCGCGGAATAGTCAGCAGATTGGCCCAGCCGAATTCCCGTTCCGGATAGCCGTAGTCGCTGTCCGGCATACCCAGCCAGCCGATCAGGATCCGCCGTCCCTGCCGGTCTGTGTAGGTCTGCGGAGCGTAGAAGTCGAACCCGTGATCGTACTCCTCAAATGCAGACAGGGTGTATTCCCCGTACAGGTCACCCTCCAGCCGGCAGTAGCCGCTTTGGTAGATGTTCTGATACTTCCAGTCCTCTGCCGCCACGCCCTGCGGAGAAAAGGACAGGAAGCGGGTCCCCTGCAATTCGAAGCAGTCCGGACATTCCCACATGTACCCGAAGGGCTTCTGAGAGGTGATGCGGTTTGCCAGCGTCCACACTTTCAGGTCGTCGGAACGATACACCAGCACTTCGCCTACGTCGTCTTTTCTTCTGGCACCCAGCACCATTGCGAAGCTGTCGCCGTCTTTCCAGACCTTCGGGTCACGGACGTGACAGGTCAGGTCTGCCGGATAGTCCTCGTTGTACAGCAGCACCGTCTTTTTGGTGAAGTGCAGCCCGTCCTCGCTCTCTGCCCGAATGGTGTTGTGTTCTCTGCCGGCAGTGGTATAGTCGTAGTCCTCTCTGTCCCGCCGGAGCACGTTTCCGGTATAGAACAGGTACATGGTGCCGTCCTGCCCCAGTGCAGAACCGGAGTATACGCCGTGACAGTCGAACTTTTCATCGCTGCACAGTGCCGGTTCGCAGTACTGGTAGTGGATAAAATCTTCTGTGGTATAGTGTCCCCAGTAGTTCAGCCCCGGCTTGACATCAAAGGGAGAATACTGGAAAAAGATGTGATGGGTTTCTCCGATCTGGCACAGCCCGTTGGGGTCGTTCAGCCAACCGGTCACGGGAGCCAGATGAAACACCGGTCGCCACGTCGAAGTCCGGTCGGTGCTCCGTTCCAATGCCCGACAAGCATTTTTCAGGTTCTGTGTTCTAACAGTACTCATAGGATTCTGCCTCCGTTCACGCATTCGATGCAGTCTTTGCCGCTGCCGGTTTTTCTGCCTTATAGCCAAAGATCCATGTGAGCAGGAATGCCACGCCCATTGCCACCAGCATGGAAACGATATACTGAACCGGCTGGTTCAGGTGCAGCAGAATGGCGAAGATACCGGTTACGCCGGTCGCCGTTGCTCCCAAATGGAAAATCGAGGTCATCAGTGCACCGCATGCTCCGCCGATGGAACCGCAGATAAACACTTTGATATGCCGCAGGTTGACACCGAAAATTGCCGGCTCGGTGATGCCCATCATGCAGGACAGAGCTGCCGGAAATGCCAGCGACCGCATCTTCTGATTGCCGCGGCTTTTCAGTCCCACTGCCAGACAAGCTGCACCCTGTGCCATATTGGCAGCCGATGCCAGCGGCAGCCAGTGTGTCACGCCGTACTGGGAAAGCTGTCCCAAGTCAATAATCGTATACATGTGGTGTACGCCAGCCACAACTGTGGAGGAATACAGTCCGCCCATGAGGAATGCTCCGATGCCGTAGGGCACTGCGATCAGCCACTGCACGCCGTCCAGTACCCATGTTTCCAGCTGGGAGAATACCGGTCCGATAGCCGTCAGTGCCAGATAACCGGACACGCCCACGCTGACCAGCGGTGTGACAAACAAATCTATTGATGCCGGCACGATCTTATGCAGCCGCTTTTCCAAGAAGCACATGAGCCATACGGAAATGATTACCGGAATGACATGTCCCTGATAGCCCACCGCGTTGACATCATACAGTCCGAACCAGACGGAGAACTTCGGGATTGCCTCGCCGGCTTCCACCGCAGATGCCACGCTCCACGCATTCATCAGGTCGGGGTGGATCATAATCATGCCGATTACAGAACCCAGGAACATATTGCCGCCAAATGCCTTTGCCGCACTGGTGGCGATCAGGATCGGCAGGAATGTAAATGCAGTGTTGGAAAACATGTGGAAAATCTTATAGGTATCCGAATTTGCCATTGCCGGAAACAAGGTACTGAAGCCCTCCAGCAAGCCCATCAGCAAACCGGTTGCCACGATTGCAGGAATGATCGGTACGAAAATATCCCCCAGCACCTTGATCGCTTTCTTGAACGGATTCATCTTCTGTCCGGCTGCCGCCTTGACATCTTCCTTTGTGGCGGTTTCAATGCCGGAAACGGCTACGAATTCCTCATAGACCCGATTGACAACGCCGGTGCCGAAAATGATCTGCAACTGTCCCTGTGCGATAAATACGCCCTTGACGCCTTCAATTTCTTCGATCTCCTCTTTGCAAATGCTCTTTTCGTCTTTGACAACCAATCGCAGACGGGTGGCACAATGGGCACCGGAAATCAGGTTTTCCTTACCGCCGATTTTTTCCAGCACCTGTACCGCTGCTTCATGATAATTCATTAGATCATCTCCTGTCATTTTTTGAAACGGGGAATCGCTGTAAAAAAATCTTTCCCTTTTCTTTCAAGCTGCCGCAGGTTTCCGTTTTGCGGCAGTTCTATTTCTGCAAATGCTGTCGAGAAACATTTCCATGAATCAATGTGAAATCGATTTCTTAATGTGATTCTATTATAGCAGAAATAAAAGAAAAAGGAAAGATGTAAAATCACCAAATTTAAGGGATTCTTTTTGTATCAGAACATAGAATATATGAAATTGTTTTCATATATACAAGGCAATACCGCACAAAGATTGTGCGACAGATGCGTCGTCAAATTTTTCGTCAGATGAAACAAAAAGCGGAGTGAATACTTGATGTATTCACGAGCATTTTTGTGAAATATGAGAGAAAATTTGCAAGCAGATGGCGTGCAAAGTCGCCAGACGCTCTTTGTGCGGTGTTGCCACAAGAAAACTGGTGGAGAGTCCGGCAAAATCCTGCTTCGAACACCGCACCGCACGTTTCCCTATTTATTCCGCCGCACCAGTGCTTTCCCGTTCGTACAGCCGGCACTGCATCTGTGCGGTACGAACAGCATCATTGTCGTTCTGGATCATATCCATGAGAATGGCACCGGCTTCCAGACCGCCTGTCCGGTGGGACAGACTGACAGAAGTCAGGTGGGGCGAATAGATTGCCGACATGCGGTTGTTGCCGACTGCTGTCAGTTTCACCTGTTCCGGAATCTGGATTCCTGCACGCCGCAGCACGTCGATTGCTCCGAATGCAATGGTATCTGTAGCACAGAAAACGCCGTCAAAAGGAATCTGCTTTTCCAGAAATGCCGCCATGGCATCACTGCCGTCCTGTGTGGTGAAACCAGCACACTCTGCGATCAGTTCCTCCCGAAAAGCAATATGGTTTGCTTCCAGCGTATCCAGATAGCCGCCCCTTCTGGCACGTCCGGCAGCCTTGTCCTTTAAGGTCACACCGAGGTGCACAATATTCTGACAGCCGCAGCGAACCAGACAGTCGGTCGCCAGCTTTGCGGCACCGTAGTCGTCAAAATATACGCAGGAAACATCGGATTCCTGCTGTCCCATTAAAACGATCGGCTTCTTATAGGATTTCATCAGGGCGAGGTGTTTTTTCGTCATCAGCGTTCCGATAAAGATCACGCCGTCTACGTTGTTCAGCCGGAACGTTTTCAGATATTCCATTTCCCGTTCCGTGTTGTTTCCGGTGTTCGCCAGCAGCACCTGATAACCGGCATTGTTGACAACCTCTGTGATGCCGTCCACCATTCGGCTGACGGATTCTGAGCTGATTTTCGGAACAATAACACCGATCAGATTGTTTCTGCCGGTGCGGAGCGTCTGGGCAGAGGAACTGGGCGTATAACCGGTCTGTTCGATCACCGCCTGAATCCGCTTCCGCTTCTGTTCGCTGACATATCCATTATTCAGATAGCGGGACACCGTTGCCGTAGATACTTCCGCCAGCTGTGCGATCATACTGATATTCATTGCAAATCTCACCTTTCGTTCCAACAGTATATCTTCCTATGAGAACGTATACTGCATCTATCATAATTCTCACATTTATTGTAACAGATTACCATAAAAAATGCAAGTAAAATCTGTATTTTCATGATTATTGATAATTACTTCCCCAAAGTTTTGTGTTTTTTGACGATTTCACCGCGTTTGGTTGGGATTGTTGCAAACGTTTCTAAGGCAACACCGCACAAAACCAATGCAATGTTGCCCTAAGCATACGATTCCCACAGCTGTATCCACAGCAAATAAACACACATCAGACAGAAAGGCAGATTTTGCAGCCGGAACTGCCAGCAGACTGTCCCCAGCAGTACGGTCAGCAGAACTGCTATGCCATTCTGGAGCCGCTCGGTCTGTTCCGGCAGGCAGCCGCAGACAGAAAGCACACTGCGGCAAACTGCCCCGCCGTCCAGTCTGGCATAGGGCAGCAGGTTGAACAAGCCCAGTCCCAGATGCAGCATACCGGAAACCGAACCGCGATCTCCCCACAAAAACGCTGTCCCCAGCAGCAGATTCACTGCCGGACCTGCAAGAGAAACCAGTATGTCCTGCCAGTATGCCCCGCAGGCAGCAGACGGCACAAACAACGCTCCGGCACCGCACAGTGAAACTGTCTGCACGTGGCGGTGAAACAACAGCAGCATTGCCAGATGTCCCAGTTCATGCAGCAGACACGCCAGAAACAGCAGCAGAAAATACAAGGCTCCACCGCGGACTGCCACCAGTGCCGCCACGGCAAAGAAGCTGAAGTCCACGGTGAACACCGTCCCACGCCAGTGCCAGCAAATCACTTGGTGATCCACTGCTGCACGGCACGGAGCAGCTGATCCAGCCAGAGCACCGGCGGTGCATCCCGTTTTGCGGCGTACTGTTCCAGCAGCATGATCTGCCACTCCGGTTTCAGCCAGTGCAGCCCAAACACGCAGAGCACCAGCAGCAGACAGAGAATACACTGGGTCAGGGCGATGTCATCGGCATGCTGAGGCTTTCGAGGTGCCGGCGTGTCCGACAGATGTATGGTTTCCAGCAGCGGCACCTCTGCCGGCTGGGTTTCCGGTTCATGGGGCTGCTGTTCCGAATGCTTTTCCATTTCCTCCATCATGATCCTGCTCCTTTTCCTAAGGCAACACCGCACAAAGCTTGTGCGTAAGGTGCGTTGTCAGATTTTTTGGCAATATGACGGAAAATCTGCACGCAGATGGCGTGCAAAGTCGCCAGACGCTCTTTGTGCGGTGTTGCCCTAAACTTGCGGCGATATTGTGCTACTACCATATGAAGCAGGACAGAAAAATAGACCTGTCAGCATGCTTCTGCTCACAGGTCTAAGGCAAAATTACTGTTCTTCCGCCGGCGTTTCTTTCTGGATCCTGAAAATCATGCGAAACAGACTGGACAACAGCTTCGGGCTCTTGACAACAACGATTTTCATATGAAACTCCTTTCAAACATACATGTAATTTGTCACAGGCACACATTCCGTGTCCTCTGTCCCCAGTATATTCACTTTTCCAAAAAAGGTGCAGAAAAGCGTCCGGAAGACTTCTGGCTTCCGAACGCTTTTCCGGCAGCACTGTACAAGGCTGCACCTCATGTATTCCGATTTTCCGCATTTGCGTGTTTTGTTGTCTCCAAACGCAGTGCATGCCGCAGTCCGATATATTTTTCTCTCCGGATATTTTTTTCGCGGCGAAAACGGATCGGTTCTCACTCGTTTTGTTTCTTTCTTTTGTTTTTCTTTTGTTTTTCTTTTGTTTTTCTGTTTTTATGCAGTGTTCCCTTATGCCTGATGTGTGTGATGCAGCTGGAATTTTCCCGCCGCCAGCATCACGCTTAACGCTGCCATAGACAGCAAAATACAATTTCCTGCCTGCTCCAATTGCAGGAAAAATAACCCGATCATGACCAGACTTTCCACGCACCAGATCAGACG
Source organism: Ruminococcus callidus ATCC 27760 (assembly GCF_000468015.1). Taxonomy (GTDB): domain Bacteria; phylum Bacillota; class Clostridia; order Oscillospirales; family Ruminococcaceae; genus Ruminococcus_C; species Ruminococcus_C callidus. The sequence continues at coordinate 14,462 of NZ_KI260404.1, forward strand.
GGCACGATGCCGGTACACCCGCTGTTCCAGCTCGTCCAGAGGCTTATGCGAAGTTTCCACCGGTGCAAGCAGCCACAACAGTATGCTGGAAATCATATATACCGGAACCGCCGTCCACAGGGGAAACGGCACAAACCGCAGCAGTGCCAGCACGATCGCGATCATTGCCGCCGAATACCAGTAGCACCGTACCGGCGTTTTCGCGTGGAATCCGCCGGCAAAGCTGCGAAGCGGGATATACGCCGCCGTAAACAAGACACTTTCCCACACCAGACCGAAAACCATGCCGATACAAAGCGTTGTGAGCAGGTTCAGACAGACGGAAAACAGTTGCTTGATCCCATAGCGGCATATGGAAAAACGTTCTTCTGAAATGGTTCCGCGTGCCACAAAAGAACGTGCAATGGTATCTGACAGCTTCGCAAACATCAGAACTTCCGCAGCTTTCTTGCACGCTCCGGCAGCTCGTCCTGATAGGAGAAGTAGATGCAGGTGGAGTTTGCCACCAGCGTGGTCATCATCATTGCTGCTGCGGCAAAGGCTGCTGCAAACACACCGTAAACATTCATCATTTTTGCTTTCATTTTGAAACCTTTCCTTTCTGTTGGTGTCATCTTCGACACATTCCGCGGCGTGTGATACGCCATAGTATAAGTGGTTTGAAATGCCTTTGGATACTTCTCCTCCTGCTCCTGCCGGATTCAGAAGCGACTTTCATTCCGGCAGAAAGCATTCCCCCTTTCCCGTTTTTTCGCACCCTTCGGTATTTCAGAAGCGGATCGCAGAACCGAAGAATATCATTCTCCTGCGTTTCCTGTAATCCTTGTGTATCATTATAGCACACTTTTTCTTCACTTTTTAGAAATTGTCAAAAATAGCATTTGAATCGTCAAAAACAGTTGCGGTTTCGAAAAGATACAAAAATAACCAGCTGTTCACAAAAGAAACAACTGGTTACTTTTACAAATTGCGGCGGAGTGAATACTTGATGTATTCACGAGCATT
>NZ_KI260405.1 GCF_000468015.1 Ruminococcus callidus ATCC 27760
TGCAAGCAGATGGCGTGCAAAGTCGCCAGACGCTTTTTGTGCGGTATTGCCTGAAATACCGGAAAACACGGATAAGCCCCGCCAGGCGGCTTGATGCAGTGTTTCCATAGAAGGAGAAAACCAATGGCAAAAGAATTGATTTTGGCAAAATACGGAGAAATGGCACTGAAAGGGCTGAACCGCGGTACTTTCGAGGACATTCTGATGAAGAACCTACGTCGCCGTCTGAAAAAGTTTGGTGCATTCAAGCTGAACCGTGCCCAGTCCACCATTTATATGGAACCGCTGTCGGAGGACATCGATCTGGACGAGGTGCTGGAGCATTTGCAGTGTGTGTTCGGCATCGCGGCTCTGTGCCGTGCCTGTGTCTGCGAAAAGACCATGGAGGACATTTCCGCCAAGGCAGTGCCTTATCTGGAAGAAGTTCTGCTGGGAGCAAAGACATTTAAAGTAGAGGCAAAGCGGGCAGATAAGGCGTTCCCGCTGAAATCGCCGGAGATCTGTGCGGAACTGGGCGGCATTCTGCTGGATGCGTATCCGCACCTGTCTGTTGATGTACGTCATCCGGACGTGACTGTTATGGTAGAGATCCGCGACACGCACGCATTCGTACACGGTGCAAATCTCAAAGGTGCCGGCGGTCTGCCGGTGGGCAGCAGCGGCAAGGCACTGCTCCTGCTGTCCGGCGGTATCGACAGCCCTGTAGCCGGCTATCGTATGGCACGCCGCGGCGTACACATTTCTGCCATTCACTATGTCAGCCCGCCGTATACCTCCGACCGTGCACAGGAAAAGGTGGAGCAGCTCTGTCAGGAACTGACTCCGTACTGCGGAAACATCGCCTTTTTCTGCGTACCGTTTACGGAGATTCAGGAGGCGATCAAGAAGTATTGTCCGGAGGAATATTTCACTGTCATCATGCGGCGGCTGATGATGGAAATCGCCCAGAAAATCGCGGCAAAGGACAATTGCCTTGCCTTGATTGCCGGCGAGAGCGTGGGACAGGTGGCAAGCCAGACCATGCAGGCAATTGCCTGCACCGATGCAGTCAGCAGGATTCCGGTATTCCGCCCGCTGATCGGTTCGGACAAGACCGAGATCGTAGAAACTGCCCGCATGATCGGCACATTCGAAACCTCCACGCTGCCCTATGAGGACTGCTGCACCGTGTTTACTCCGAAGCACCCCAAGGTCAGACCGTCCCTGGAGGAAGTGGAAAAGGCACAGGGCAAGTTCGATTTTACAGAAATGGTCAACAAGGCTGTGGAAGGCACAACGATGAAAGTGTTCGAGCTGTCTTAAAAACCACAGAAAATTTTTGTAGGGACGGGCTCTGAAACTTTTCTTTTCTTAGAAAAACGCCGCACAAAGTGTGATTGCCGAACCGGCGGAATGGAAAGGTGCTGTGAAATATGGCATATACGTTGTTAGATGAAGAAAAATTGTGCCGTATCTATCAGGATACAGAAAAAGTACTTGACAAAACCCTTGCACATATTGTACAATTACTAGATGGAGAACATCAGACAGTCGCTACGGCGGAAAGCTGTACCGGCGGTCTGTTGTCCCAGAAGATCACTTCTGTTGCGGGAGCGTCCCATGTGTTTGAACTGGGACTTTGTACCTATGCGGAACGCATGAAAACCAAGCTGCTGGGCGTTCCGGCAGAACTGATCGCCGAAAAAGGCGTGGTCAGTGCAGAAGTGGCTTCTGCCATGGTGCAGGGACTGCGAACACAGGCGGAGGCGGATTTGTGTCTGTCAGTGACGGGACTTGCCGGTCCCGGCGGCGGAACGCCGGAACAGCCAGTGGGAACAGTCTATGCAGGGATCCTGTATGGCAAACAGGAATATGTCATGCACCTGCAGCTTTGGCGATACGGTCTGCACACGCGGGAGGAGATCCGTCACGGAGCCGCTGTGTGCATATTTGGTGTCGCAGAACGGATCCTGATGGAGGAAACAGAATGCAGGAAGAAGAAAAAACCGCTGTAACATCTGCGGAATCTTCGGAAACACCGGCACCGCCGGAAGCCGGGGGAGCAGAGCGTTCCCGGACTGTGCTGCCGGAAGAACCGGAAACCGATTCTTCAGAAAAAGGCGAAGCCAAGAGCAAAACGCCCAGCGAACCGAAAGACAAGATCAAGGCGATTCGGACAACGCTGTTCCACATTGCACAGGAAGAGGAAGAAGAAGCGGTTTCCCTGCGGGTGGCATATCAGATCCGACAGGTCAAAGACCAGAAAGAACATCCGGAAAAATACCCGCCGCCACCGCCCCGCGTGTCTCCGAAACCGAAGAAGAAAACGTTCGGGCAGAAGATGCTGGATCTGTTTCCGCAGCGGGGAGATTCGGGAGGCGAAGTGGTGCGAAAGAGTATTTTCCTGTTTTCCGCGGCAGTGTTTCTGGTGTGCGTTGTCCTGATCGTGCTGTACTTTGTGGACATTTTCCGTGCAGACAAGATGTATGATGACATTGGTTCGGCGTATCATGCCAACTTTGCCACCCAGACCACGGAACTCACTCAGCCGCAGCCGGAATCAGAAGAACCTACGGAAAAGATCTACACGCTGCTGCCGGGTGCGGCAGACCTGCTGGCGATGAATTCAGAGATCAACGGCTGGATCTCGATTCCGGGTACCAAAGTGGATTATCCGGTGCTGCACCATCTGGACGATGAGCCGGGAAATGAGTACTATCTCTACCGGAATGTGCAGAAAGAGGATTCCAAGCCGGGCTCGATCTTTCTGGACTACCGCTGTTCGTTCGATGACGTGGGTGAGGACGGCACTCTGCAAACGCCGAATTCGGACAACCTGATCATCTACGGGCACAACATGCGTGACCTTTCCATGTTTGGTACGCTGAAATATTACCGTACCGATGAAAACTATTATGACGAACATCCGCTGATCTCGCTGAATTCCAATTACGAAACCTACCAGTATAAGATCTTCGGCTACTTTATTGCAGATGCCGAGGATACGACGGACACTCGTTTTGACTACTGGAACGCAATTGATTTTGCAGATGAAACGGAATTTTATAACTATGTCAACGAAGTCAAGCGGCGGACGCTCCGCATCACGAATGTAGATGTGAAATACGGCGACCAGCTGCTGACACTTTCCACCTGCAATAATGCCTTTGATACGGCACGTCTGGTGATCGTGGCACGGCGTGTGCGGGACGGCGAGGACCCCAACGAGCGAATCGCCGGCAGCATACTCAATCCCAACATCAAATGGCCCAATGTGTATTATTTGTGGAATGAAAAGACATACAACCCTGATGCCCCTTTTGCTCCTTACGGTTGATGCAGAAGGGCGATAATGGAAATGAGGAATTCGAATATGAAGAAATGGCAAATCGGTGCAGTCGCCGGGGCATTGGTCTTTTCTCTCTTTGCCACAGGCTGCGGAGAACAGATCGATCAGAATGCGGGCATTGCAACTTCTGCACCTGCCACAGAGGCACCGACGGAGGCCGCAACTGCGGCACCGGAACTGACAGAGCGTGCCAAAAAGCTGCTGGCTCAGAATCCGGATACGGTCGGTTATATCACCATTGACGGTACACAGGTGGACAACCCTGTGGTACAGACTGCGGATAATGAATATTATCTGGATCACGGCTTTGACGGACAGGAATTCCGTGCCGGCACTGTATTCATGGACTGCACTGATTCGTTCGGTGCCTATCCGGATCAGTGGTCGGAAAACATTGTCCTGTACGGTCACAACATGGCAGACAACACCATGTTCGGCTCTCTGCGGCAGTACCGTCAGAACCCGTCCTATTACAAGGAAGCACCGTTTATCACATTCAGCTCCAACTATGCGGACTATACGTATGTCATGGTTGGTCTGATTATTACCAGCGGCAATGCGGATTCAGATTTCAAGTACTGGCAAATGGAGGAACTGGACGACAAGACCACATTTGACAGCTTCATGGGTTCTGTCAACGCGAAGAATATGATCGACAATCCCATTGACGTGCAGTATGGGGACAGCCTGCTGACGCTCTCCACCTGCTATTCCGATGAGGATAACTCACGGTTTGTCATCGTGGCACGCCGGCTTCGCGACGGCGAAGATACTGCGTCCATGCTGAAAACCATTCAGGGCGGCAGCAGTGAAACCGCCGCTGCACAGGAGTGACACGACCGGAGGGCTTGACCCAGACGGTACTGCTGTGCAGCAGAAAGCCGCGGCAGCAATGTCTGCGGCTTTCGGGCGATGAGAATCGCCTTTTACTACCCGGCATTTTGTCGGTAAAAATGGAGTTTTGATATGAAAATACGTTACCCACAAATGGGTATTGCACTTGCAGTTGCAGCACTGCTGGCAGGAACCTGTGCCGTCAGTGCCTATGCAGTGCCGGAAACAGAAACAGCAGGTACTAGTACTGCTGTCACTGACACGACAACTGCGGCAAACGAAAGCGACGATACTTTGTGGAAAGCTGAAATTTCAGATTACGATTCCAGCTTATCTTTGGTTCAGTATGAAGAAGTTACACCGTCGGAAGAACAGGCTGCGGCAATTCAGAATGCGACAACGCTGAAAGAAGTCACCGTGCCGATCGGTTCTTCCGGCACAGAGGGCAGTGCAAACATCGGTGCAGCCGCCTCTATGGCAGCATCTGTCAGTGCCGGTCAGTTTGCATTTACCACTTATGGATATGGACATTGTGTTGGCATGAGCCAGAACGGTGCGAATAATTACGCCACTTACGGCGGTTATGACTATCAGTCGATTTTGTTCCACTACTTCCCCGGAACCACACTGGTGCAGGAAGGTGCAGGCAGCACCGTGACTGCCAACGGTGTTACCGGCAGCTATGTGGATATTATTTCTCAGATCGTATACAACGAGATGAGCTCTACCATGCATCCGGAAGCCATGAAGGCACAGGCAATCGCCGCTTATACATACATCATGTTTAACGGCGGCAGTGTCAACAATGTGATCCTGAAACCGAATCCGCCGCAGAATGTGATCGATGCAGTTTCCGCAGTCGCCGGACAGGCACTGTATTATGACGGAAGCTATGCGTTGACAGTTTATGGTGCATCCAGCGGCGGTGCGACTGCCAGTGCGGCAGACATCTGGGGCAGACAGTATGATTATCTGGTCAGTGTCCCCAGTGAATACGATGCGGAATACGATCCTTATTATGGTGTGGTCACCTATATGTCTGTGGACGAAGTACGCTCCCGTATTCAGAATGCCTATGGCGTTTCTCTTTCAGCAAATCCGTCCAACTGGATCCGGCTGGAAGTCGGCGACAGCGGCTATGTCCGTTCGGTAAACATCGACGGTCAGAAAACAGTAAACGGCGACGCATTCAGAAGCACTCTGGGACTTCGCAGTGCCAGATTCGCATATGTTTGCGGATAAGGAACCGCTGTATAAAGCCCGCCTGACGGCTTTGCACATACAAGCTTTATTCAGTGTTTCCTTAAAAAATCGAATAATACCATAGGGCAGACTGCTTGTTTTGAAACGTTGCTTTGAAGTTGTGTTTCGGGAATCAAATGGCAGGGGACTGTCATACAATAACAATGATCGGATCAAAATCAGCAGAACGCTTTTGTGGAGGAGAATAAAATGGATTTTCGTGATCAGTTTCGGAAAATGAGCGACGACGTGGGAAAAATGGCGAGGGAAGTTGCAGATACTTCCAAGAAGGCGACTGCCCGTGCACGGGTACGCCGCATGATCAACAGCTGTAATGAGTCGCTCCAGACCATTTATCAGGAAATCGGTTCCCGCTATTATGTGGAGAACCAGTGCCAGCCGGAGGAGCAGTACGAAGGTCTGTTCCAGCAGGCTTCTGACCTGATCGCACAGATCGATGTGCTGAAGTCGGAGCTTGCAGGGCTGGACAACGCAAGCATTTGTCCGGAATGCGGTTCTAAGGTCAACGACGGGCAGAAGTTCTGTCCGGAGTGCGGCCATAAGAACGAGTCCTATGGCAAATGGAAAGCAGAGGCAGAAGCAGCAGAGGCTGCACGCCGTGCAGCAAGAGAAGCGGAACAGGCAGAGCGTGAGGCTCGCAAGTCGGCTCAGGCTGCACCGGCAGGGGTGTATGAAACCACTGCCGAACCGGTTTCTTCGGAGGAAACCGATGCCGCTGCGGAAAGTGCAGAAACAGAAGATACTGCACAGTAAACCTGTGATTTTGCATTCGGAAAAATGGCTTTGACGTTTGAAGCATGACGATGGATTTGGACTGAATGCATTTCGAAAAAAGCCGGTGTACACGGACAGTGTGTGCCGGCTTTTTCTTTTAAGGAGAACAGCATATGAGATGGAATCGTTTTTTTACGCCGGGGCGTGTCATCGCCGCCGGATTCGCCTTTTTGATTTTATTGGGAACGGGCTTGCTGATGCTGCCGATCTCGCACCAGTCGGGGCAGTCGCTGTCTTTTATCGATGCCCTGTTCACTGCCACAAGCGGCGTGTGCATCACTGGTCTTTCCTCGATTCAGTGTAATGCAGTGCTTTCCGGATTCGGACAGGCAGTCCTCTTGCTGCTGATCCAGATCGGTGGCATGGGGATCACCACGCTGGGTGTAGGCATCATTCTGCTGACCGGCAAGAAGATCGGCATTCGGGAACGAACGCTGATCAAGGAATCTTTGAACCAGCCCAGCTTTCAGGGCATTCTGCGGCTGCTGAAAGTAATGCTGATGGTGACATTTGGCATTGAGGGTGCGGGAGCCGTGCTGTCCTTTCCGATTTTTGTGCAGGATTATCCGGTGGGAAAGGCAGTGTGGCTCAGTGTGTTCCATTCTGTTTCCGCATTCAACAATGCCGGCTTTGACCTGATCGGCGGCAGCAGCCTTGCGGTGTACCGGAACCACGTGCCCATGCTGCTGCTGACCACGGCACTGACGATCTGTGGCGGACTGGGATTTGTGGTGATGCTGAACATCGCACAGAAGCGGCGGTTCCGGCGGTTTTCGCTGCACACCAAGGTGGTGCTGACCATGACTGTGCTGCTGCTGACAGTAGGCACTTTGCTGCTCCACGCCACACAGCATGGATTGACATGGGTGCAGTCCTTTTTCTATAGTGCCGTGACGCGGACTTCGGGGTTCTCCATTTATGATCTGGGGGACTTCTCCAACGCCTCGCTGCTCTGCATGGTTCTGCTGATGTTTGTAGGAGCAGCTCCCGGCTCTACCGGCGGCGGCATCAAGGTGACCACGCTGTTCGTCTGCATCTGGTCGGCGATCGCCTATACCAGAAATCAGCACCCCACTGTGTTCCGGCGGCGGTTTTCGCAGGAAGTGCGGGATAAGGCTCTGATGATTTTTCTGATGGGGTTGTCTGTGGTGCTGGTTTCAACATTTCTGCTGTGTATGCTGGAACCAGATGCTTCGTTCATTCAGGTGCTGATGGAAGCCACCTCTGCCTTTGCGACCGTGGGGCTTTCCTGCGGGCTGACCGGTGGACTGTCCGGTCTGAGCAAGCTGGTTCTGATTTTGACGATGTACATCGGGCGGCTGGGACCGCTGACGGTGGCAACGCTGTGGATTGTGCAGGGCAGAAGAAACAGCGAGATTTTAAGACCGGAAGAAACTATTTCTGTGGGATAATTCCAAATATGGAGGTAGGTGTTATGACAAAAGAGGAATTGCAGGACGTGATATTGTCTTTTACCAATGATGTCTTGTTGGATTATCCGGAACATGATACAATTTTTATTAACCCGTTTCATATACACAAATTTTTGCTTAGCTACGAAGATATTGAAAAAGTGTACGACAGCATTGGGGCATTGATGACCGACAAAATTTACAATGGCAAGTCGTTGTCTGAAATTGCTCCACTGCTGACCTTACTATAACAGGAGCGTGAATAATATGAGAAATTCTTCGAAAAAAGAAAAATTATATGCTGTGATCGGACTGGGACGGTTTGGCTTTGCACTGGCGAAACGTCTGGCGGAATCCGGAAAAGACCTGATCGTCATTGACAAGAGCGAAACGGTGATCAATGATGCGGTGGCGTTTACGGACAACGCCTATCTGATGGCAGATCTGTCCAAGGAAAACCTGCGGAATGTGGGCATTCAGAACTGCGATACAGTCATTATCGGTATCGGCGGCAATCTGGCAGTGAGCATTCTGACCTCGATGATCGTCTTGCAGCTGGGTGTGCCCCATGTCATTGCCAAGGCGTTGACCGAGGAACAGGGCAGCGTTCTGGAAAAGATCGGTGCTGAAGTGATATATCCGGAACGGGAAATGGGGATTCGTCTGGCAAACCGGCTGCTGGCTCCCCGCGTTATGGAGTACATTGCCTTGAACGACGACATCAGCATTACCGAAATTTCCATTCCCGAATCTGCACAGGAGATGACTGTACAGGAAATGAATGTGCGGCAGCGGTACGGGCTGAACATCATCGCATTGAAGCGTGGCGAAGAAGTGACTGTAAACATCACGCCGCAGACTGTTCTGCGGGCACCGGATATTCTGGCAGTGGTGGGCAGACACGATCAGGTGAACCGGTTCGAAAATGATTTGCAGAACTGGAAGACCAAAAAGGCATAGGAGGCAGCAGATATGCGAAATGACAACGACCGGAATCCCAAGGACTTCTATGGAAAAACCGAAGCGGAACTGCGGAAGCTGAAACAGACCAAGGGCATTTCCCAGAGAGATCGGGAACGCATTGAAAAACGTCTGCGGGAAAAAGACCGCGGGGCCGATTAACTTAAGGAAACACTGCATAAAGCCTGCCTGACGGCTTTGCACGTAATCTGCCGAAAAATCTGACGACGCATCTTACCACAAGCTTTGCTCAGTATTGCCTTAAAACATAAAAAAGGGCTGCTGCCGACATGTGCGGAAAACACATTGCCGGCAGCAGCCCTTTGCTGATAAGCAGCATCTATTTCAAAGCAGGCCCTGCTGGTATTCTTATTGTATGCAGCAGAGTCCAAAAGGGAACAAGGAAATTTCTGGAACTATTCAAAATGCTTGGCGTTCCGGAAATTCAGTGCACCGGAAAACGGATCGTAGCCAATGTCCTTGTTGCTGCTCTTGGTGATGCAGTACTGGTTCTTGTAGAAGATCGGCAGGAAACAGAATTCGTTCAGAATGGTCTGCTCCAGCTGTGCACACTGCTGCTGCAGTGCTTCCGCAGAACTGCACTGGTGCAGGGCGTTGATCGCCGCATCGACAGAGCCGTTGGCATAATAGAACTGGTTGGTGCGGGAGTAAAACTGATCCAGTACACCGGCGGGGCTGTCATAACCGGCGGTGATGCCGTAGACTGCAACGGTATAGGTCTGGTCGGCGAGCCGTTTCCAGTAGTCCGACTCGGAAACTTCTTCAATGCCGATGTAAAAACCGAAAACCTCCTGCCATGTCTGAATGATGTCGTGGAGATTTTCGCAGTCCATCAGAGCCGAGCAGACCAGGATCTTGGTGGAATCCAGCGATTCCTTGCCGATCTCCTGCATGCCCTCCTGAAACAGGGCAAGGGCAGCGTCGGCATCATAGGCAGTCTGTGTCTCCGGATAGTTGTCGCGGTATGCAGTGCCGTTCCAGTGGACTGCTGGCGGGATCAGTCCGTATGCCGGCAGCAGATCACCGTTGGAGTTCTTGCCAATGTTGGCACGGTCAATGCCCATGGAAAGGGCTTGGCGAATCTTGTGGTTGGAAAAAGCAACATCGTTTGGGTTAAAGATCAGTCCCAGCGTAGTGGCACGGCTGGCGGTGACGGCATAGTTGCTGCTCTCCATGTATTGTGCCTGATAAACAGGGCTGATAAACAGGTCTGCTGTGCCGTTGGAAAAATCTGCGGCACTTTCATCGCTGCTTTTCCGAATCTGGAATGTCAGATTGGTGGGGTACACCCGCCGTGCTTCGGCGTTGACAGAATTGCGACGCATGAAGATCTGGTTCTGGTTGCCGTAGGGGTCGTAGAACCACAGGCGGAGATAGAATGCCCCGCAGGAGGCAACAGAATCCTTGTCCAGTCCGTATCTGCCCTTGGTCTGCTGGAAAAAGGTTTCGTTGCACGGCATGGCGGCAGTGGAGGCGAGATTGCTGAAAAATTCCGCGTCCGGACGGGACAGGGAAAATTGCAGCACGGTACTGCTGACAGCACGGACACCGATCTCCTCCGGTGCCAGCTGTCCGCTCTGCACCGCGTCGGCATTTTGCAGACAGGAGAACATGCTGGTATAGGGGGATTGTGTCTGCGGATCAAAGATTCTCTGGAACGCATAGACGTAGTCGTCAGCAGTGACCTGCCACTTTTCGTCGTCGTCCACGACATCGTCCGCATTGGCATCATAGAACCAGAAGCGGTCGCTTTTCAGCGTGAAAGTGTACGTCAGTCCGTCCGGAGAAACGGTGTAGTTTTCCGCTGCCGCCAGCTGCGGGGAGCCGTTTTCGTCCAGCTCCACCAACCCCTCGTAGAGGTTTTCGATAATGGTTTTCGAAGCGGCATCGGTGGCAGACTGGGGGTCCAGACTTTTGGGATTGGCAGCAAGGCTGGCGGTAAACAGATAGCCGGAGCCGTCGCTTTCTTCCTGTTCCAGAAATGGTATGGAACAGCCGGTGCAAAGCGGCAGGGTGCAGACTGCCACGAGAAGAATGCTGAAACAGCGTAGCGATTTTCGAACTGACATAGTACGTTCCTTTCGATAAAGACAAAATAAAACAATATTGCTTTCTCTATTATAGCATGACAGAACAGGTTGTGCAAGATACAAATGGGGTTTTTGTCGGATTTTTTCGAATGGAGATGCTTTGATTTGTGTGCTGCCATAAAAATTCCCTTGACAAATCATATGAAATCTGTTACACTAAAATAGAGGTAGGCTGCACAAACGGGTGCACCTATGGTTCTTTGCGGAATTGCAGAAAGGACGGTGCCGTGTATTGCTTCATGCAACAGGCTCGAAGAAAGAACTGACGCGGCAGGCATATTACATGCTGGTCGCAGACATCTTGGAACATGCAGACGTACAGGCGTTGAAACAGTTTCGTCATCATCATTATACCACACGGTTTCAGCACAGCCTGAATGTTTCCTATTACAATTACCTGCTCTGCCGCTTTTTCCACTGGGACGCGGTTTCGGCAGCAAGAGCAGGGCTGCTTCATGATCTGTACTTTTATGAAACAGCGGACTATGACCGTTCCGATTCTCCCGACCAGAAGTCCCACAGTGCACATCATCCGGAAGTTGCCATGCAGAATGCGGCAGTCCGGTTTGCCCTGAACCCGCGGGAACGGGACATGATCGAAAAGCACATGTGGCCGCTGACTCACCGCATGCCCCACTATAAGGAAAGCTATGCCATTACTTTTGTGGATAAGTATGCGGCAATGCTGGAGTTTTTCGGGCTGGGTGCCCGGCACATGCTGGCACGGTTTCGCCGGAAGCCTTCGGCGAACACGGTCTGAAACCGGAACAACATGATACACGGGAGCTTGCTGTGCGTGGGCTGAGAGGAGATGCAGACATCTCGACCGCACCTGATTTGGATAATGCCAACGAAGGGAACGACACACGATATTTTGTGGAAAAGCGTGCCTTTGCGGTACGCTTTTTCTTTAGGACAACACCGCACAAAGCTTGTGCGTAAGGTGCGTAGTCAGATTTTTTGGCAGATTGCTAGGGCAAAAGGAAATTATGGCAGCACTGCAAAAAAACTTGTGCGGTGCTGCCTGACAGAAAGGAGAATTTCAATGCAACAAAATCCAATGATCTATCAGCTGTACGCGGTGACTGCACCGGCGGCAGATCTGGCGGAACAGGTAAAGCGTGCCATTGCCGGCGGCATTACCATGCTTCAGATTCGGGAAAAAAACTGTACCACCAAACGGAGAATTGAGCTGGCATATCCCATTTTGCAGCTGTGCCGTGATGCGGGAATTCCCTGCATTATCGACGATGACGCAGAAGCGGCAAAAATCCTCGGTGCAGACGGCGTGCACGTGGGACAGCGGGACATGAAAGTCCAGCAGGCACGGGAGATTCTGGGAGATCAGGCGATCATCGGAACCAGTGCCCACAATGTGGCAGAAGCGTTACAGGCAGAACGGGACGGAGCAACTTATCTGGGGTGTGGTGCTGTGTTCAGCACCCAGACCAAGCACGATGCCACTTTTCTGCCCCATGATGTACTCTGCGATATTCGACAGGCAGTGTCCATTCCGGTGGTGGCGATCGGCGGCATCAATGCCCAGAATATCCCGAAGCTGTACGATACCGGCATTGACGGCGTGGCAGTAGTTTCCGCGGTGTTCGGACAGCCGAACGTGGAAGCTGCCGCACAGGCAATGCGGGAACTGACTGCACCGTTTCAGCAGAAGGAGCAGGGAAGATGACGATTGCTCCGGTTTTGACCATTGCCGGCAGTGACAGCAGCGGCGGTGCCGGCGTTCAGGCAGACCTGAAAACCATGACCATGCTGGGCTGTTTCGGCATGAGTGCCATTACAGCACTGACTGCACAGAACACGCTGGGGGTGCAGGGCATTTGTCCTGTTCCGGCAGAATTTTTAAAGCAGCAGATCGCAGCGGTCTGTGAGGACATTCCGCCGGCTGCCGTCAAAGTGGGCATGGTGTACGATACGCCGCAGATCCTCGCCATTGCAGAAGCAGTGGCACAGTATCAGCTGCCCCATGTGGTGGTGGATCCGGTCATGGTTGCCACCAGCGGTGACCCGCTGCTGAAACAGCAGGCACAGCAGGCGTTGACGGAACAGTTGTTTCCGCTGGCGGAACTGCTGACTCCCAATCTGCCGGAAGCAGAACAGCTGACCGGAACAAGCATCACTTCGCCGCCGCAAATGGAGCAGGCAGCCCGACAGCTGTCCGAAACCTATCACACTGCCGTGCTGCTGAAAGGCGGACACAGCATGGGCAGCTGCAACGACCTGCTCTATGCGGCGGGCACTGCCACGTGGTTTTCCGGACAGCGGACGGATGCCCCAAACACTCACGGTACCGGCTGCACCCTGTCCTCGGCGATTGCATCTTTTCTGGCACAGGGGGCTTCGCTGGAAGAAAGTGTCCGCCGCGGAAAGGCGTATATCAGCGGTGCCATTGCGGCAGGCTTGTCGCTGGGACACGGACACGGACCGATTGCACATAACTATGCAATTTTAAAGAAAGATCATATTACATAAAAGAAGGGAATAGAATACATGGCTGCATATGCAACACAAATGGATGCCGCAAAACAGGGCATTCTGACACCGGAAATGGAAACTGTTGCCAAGGAAGAACATCTGGAGCCGGAACTGATCCGGCAGCGGGTGGCAAAGGGTACCATTTGCATTCCGGCAAATATCCACCACAAGAGCCTGCACCCCTATGGCATCGGCGAGGGACTGCGGACGAAAATGAACGTGAATCTGGGCATCTCCGGAGATTGCCACGATTACACGGCAGAGTTCGAAAAGGTCAAGCTGGCAATTCAGTTTCAGTGCGAAGCGATCATGGACTTGTCCAACTACGGAAAGACCCATACTTTCCGGAAACAGCTGATCGAAATGTCGCCGGCAATGATCGGCACCGTGCCGATGTATGATGCCATTGGCTATCTGGAAAAAGATTTGGCAGACATCAAGGCAACGGACTTCCTGAAAGTGCTGGAGGCACATGCCAAAGAGGGTGTGGATTTCCAGACCATTCACGCCGGCATCAACCGCCGTGCGGTGGAAGCTCTCAAGCGGCAGAAGCGTACCACCAATATTGTTTCCCGCGGCGGCTCGCTGCTGTTCGCGTGGATGGAGATGACCGGCAACGAAAACCCGTTCTACGAATACTATGACGACGTGCTGGACATTCTGCGGAAATATGACGTGACCATCAGTCTGGGTGATGCTCTGCGTCCGGGCTGCAATGCGGACAGCACTGATGCGGGACAGATCAGTGAACTGGTGGAACTGGGTGCCCTGACCAAGCGTGCGTGGGAACGCGACGTACAGGTAATGGTAGAAGGGCCGGGACATATGACCATGGACGAGATCGCTGCCAACATGAAGCTGCAAAAGCGGCTGTGCTATGGTGCTCCGTTCTATGTGCTGGGGCCGCTGGTAACAGACGTTGCTCCGGGATATGACCACATCACAGCTGCGATCGGCGGTGCCATTGCTGCCATGAGCGGTGCGGATTTCCTGTGCTATGTCACACCGGCAGAGCATCTCCGCCTGCCGGATCTGCAGGACGTGCGGGACGGCATCGTGGCTTCGAAGATTGCCGCACATGCTGCCGATCTGGCACGGGGCATTCCGGGGGCACGAGATTGGGATAACGCCATGAGCAAGGCTCGCTGTGCGATCGACTGGGAGGGCATGTTTGCTCAGGCAATCGATCCTGAAAAGGCTCGGGATTATTTCGAGAGCCGTCCGCCGCAGGATCGTCATACCTGCTCCATGTGCGGAAAAATGTGTGCAATGCGGACTTCCAATAAGATTCTGAACGGGGAATCGGTTTCCCTGACACCGGACGAAGCGTAAGGCAATACCGCACAAAGAGCGTCTGGCGAC
>NZ_KI260406.1 GCF_000468015.1 Ruminococcus callidus ATCC 27760
ACCCTTTTTACTCTTGAAATTGGGGCGTAGGGTCGGCGGCGACCCGCCGCGAAAGGATATGATAATTATGATTACTGTTTCTAACGTTAGTCTGCAATTCGGCGGCGATACGCTGTTCAAAAATGTAGACCTGCAATTCAACCCCGGCAACTGCTACGGTGTTATCGGTGCAAACGGTGCCGGAAAATCCACATTTCTGAAAATTCTCTGCGGTCAGCTGAAACCTACTACCGGTGAAGTGACCATTCCGAAAAATCTCCGCATGAGTGTCCTCAAACAGGATCACTTCGCCTATGATGCCTATACCGTTCTGAATACCATTATTATGGGCAACCAGCGGCTGTACGACATCATGCAGCAGAAAGATGCCCTCTATGCCAAGGAGGATTTTACCGAGGAGGACGGCATTCTGGCTTCTGAACTGGAAGCGGAATTCGCTGAACTGGACGGCTGGGAGGCGGAATCCAACGCTTCCAAGCTGATTCAGGGGCTGGGTCTGCCGGAAAAACTGCTCTATCAGCAAATGGCAGACCTCTCCGGTAATGAAAAGGTGAAAGTCCTGCTGGCACAGGCTCTGTTCGGCAATCCGGATATTATCCTCATGGACGAGCCGACCAACCATCTGGATATTGATGCCATTGCGTGGCTGGAGGACTTTTTGTCCGAGTACTTCGGTACCGTTATCGTGGTTTCCCATGACCGTCACTTCCTCAATGACGTTTGCACCCATATCGTGGATATTGACTATACCAAAATCAAAATGTATGTGGGCAACTACGAATTCTGGTACGAATCCAGCCAGATGATGCAGCGGCTCATCAAACAGCAGAACAAAAAGGTTGAAGATAAAATCGCCGAACTGAAAACCTTTATTGCCCGCTTCTCCGCCAATAAGTCCAAGTCCAAACAGGCGACTTCCCGCCGGAAGCTGCTGGACAACCTGACTGTGGAAGAACTCCCTGCGTCCAGCCGCCGCTATCCTTTTATCGGCTTCGATATGGATCGGGAACTGGGCAAGGAAGTGTTGCAGGTCAGCGGTATCTCCAAGACTGTGGACGGCGTGAAGCTGTTGAACAACGTCAGCTTTACGCTGGGACGCACCGACAAGGTGGCGTTTATCGGCGAGAGCGAACAGGCGATCACCATGCTGTTCAAGATTCTCATGGAGGAAGAACAGCCGGACGAGGGTACGTTCAAATGGGGCGTGTCTACTTCCACTTCCTATTTTCCGGTGGATAACTCCGCATACTTCAACGACAACGATGATTCCATTCTGGACTGGATCCGCCAGTATTCCACATCGGACGAAACCGAAACGTTCCTTCGGGGCTTCCTGGGCAGAATGCTGTTCTCCGGCGATGATATTTATAAGCCGGTCAAGGTGCTGTCCGGCGGCGAAAAGGTTCGCTGCATGTTTGCCCGCATGATGCTGTTCCACTCCAATGTACTGCTTCTGGACAGACCTACCAACCACCTCGATCTGGAGAGCATCACCGCTGTCAATAACGGTCTGGTGAACTTCAAGGGCGTAGTCATTCTGTCTTCCCACGACCACGAGATTCTGGAAACTGTGGCAAACCGCATTATCGAGATCACGCCGGAAGGCTGCATCGACCGGCAGGGCACTTATGAGGAATATCTGGAGTGGAAAAAGGAAAACGGGAAATAAGGCAACACCGCACAAAGCCCGCCTGACGGCT
>NZ_KI260407.1:0-276 GCF_000468015.1 Ruminococcus callidus ATCC 27760
TTCTGAGCAGCAGAAAGTGAGAAATACATGAAAGAAGATACCCAGTTCTGGCGAGATTTGAAAGCCAATCGCCAGAAGATGACCAAGCAGCAATACCGCACGCTCAAGGGACAGGCGGTCAGCGGAAAAGTGCTGGATGCCAGAAAAGGTTTACAGAAAGTTTTGAAGCGGAGGAATGGAGCATGACCACAACCACAGAATTTCAGCTTGTTGACATCAACAAGCTAGTCCCCTATGCCAATAACGCCAGAACGCACAACAAGGAACAGATCCTGA
>NZ_KI260407.1:376-2301 GCF_000468015.1 Ruminococcus callidus ATCC 27760
ACAACAAGGAACAGATCCTGAAGCTTCGCTCTTCCCTTCGCGAGTTTGGATTTGTGAATCCGGTCATTATCGACCGGGAATACAATGTGCTGGCTGGACATGGACGCATCATGGCGGCAAAGGAAGAAGGCATTGCAGAAGTTCCCTGTGTGTATGCCGACCATCTAACCGAAGCACAGAAGAAGGCATATATCCTTGCTGACAACCGGATGGCATTGGATGCAGGCTGGGACGAAGAACTGCTGTCCGTTGAAATGCAGGAACTACAGGAGCTCGGATTCGACCTTTCCATGACTGGATTTGATGAAAAGGAACTTGCGGACTTATTTGCATCAGATGAAGATGTAAAAGATGATGATTTTGATGTAGATAAGGCGGCAGAGTTTGAACCATTTGTTGAAAATGGTGACATCTGGCTTCTCGGCAGACACAGACTTCGCTGCGGAGATTCCACCAAACCTGATGAAGTTGCCTTGCTGATGGACGGTCAGAAAGCAAATGCCTGTATTACAGATCCTCCGTATAATTGTGCATATTCCGGCGGTACAGGTATGACAATTATGAATGACAAATGGTCTGACAGTGAGAAGTTCTATCAGTTTCTCTTGGATGCGTTCAAAAACGCATATACATCTCTCGCAGACGGCGGAGCATTTTACTGTTTCCATTCAGATGCAGAAAAATGTAATTTTTATAAAGCAACAGTTAATGCGGGATTCCACTATTCTACAACTTGTATCTGGGTAAAAGATACACTTGTTATCGGCAGAATGGATTTCCAAATGCGGCACGAACCAGTAATTTATGCTTTCAAGGATACTGCAAAGCACAAATTCTACGGTGACCGCAAGCAGACTACTGTATGGGAATTTGACAGGCCGAAAAAGTCAAAGCTACATCCTACAATGAAAACTCTTCCATTGATTGCATATCCGATTCGTATGTCATCACAGGAAAACGGAATCATTCTTGATCTTTTCGGCGGCAGCGGCTCTACACTCATTGCATCAGAACAGACCAACAGAATCTGTTACACACAAGAACTTGATCCCAAATATGCAACAGCAATCATCAGAAGATACATTGCTGCTGTTGGTTCAGCTGATGGCGTGTATGTTCTGCGCAACGGAGTAAAGTACCCGTGTTCAGAAGTACATGAGTTTTCAGCAGACGAACTGAATATTCAAGACAGCAATGTGAATGACGCTCAGAGAGGACGTGAGTGATATCGGCAATGTGAATTACACATTTTCTGATGATGGTATAATTGGCTATGGTCATCTTTCCGATGGGACGATATTCATGTTTGATGCTGATTTATTCAGTAGAATAAAAGATATCAAATGGTATGTCTCTTATAAAAGCAGGAAAGGTAGGCAAATATATATCGTTGACTGCCATGGTCGACCGCTGCATCAAGTGCTTTTTAGTACAAGAAAAGGAATGGAGCTGGATCATATCAATCTTGATACATTGGATAATCGAAGATGCAATGTCCGTTTCTGTACACATCAGCAAAATCAAATAAATCAACCGCTTCAAAAAAATAACACATCGGGTGTAAGCGGAGTAAGTTATTATCCACCCAGAAAGAAATATCGTGCAAGAATCAAAATCAGTCAGCTGGATATTCATCTTGGATACTACGATACATTTCAAGAGGCAGTTCAGGCAAGAAATGTTGGTATGGAGTGTATGTTTGGCGAATATGGAAGATATAACAACGTTCCTGCCGCACCAATATGGATACGAAGTAAAGTTATAGAGAAATGTAAACGCTTTGCAGAATTATCAGTATGCAGGGCGTTTCTTTTATCATGCGATAAAGCAGGAAATAATCTGGAGGTGACTAATGAATAGATCGCTCACCCTTGGCAGCCTCTTTGACGGTAGCGGCGGTTTTCCGCTTGCCGGACTGCTGGCAG
>NZ_KI260408.1:0-18396 GCF_000468015.1 Ruminococcus callidus ATCC 27760
AATCTCCCAACGTACAACATACAAATCCAGAATTCTTCGGCCCTGCGAAAAACAGAACACGCTCTTATTCTATCACATTTTACTCCATTTCCCCATTCGCAATCCGTTCCGCCAGATCATTCAAATACACCCAACGCTCCATTTTCTCTGCCAGAAGCACTTCCAGTTCTTCTTTCCGGTCAGACAATTCCTGCAGCTTCACATAATCCGACACACTCGCAGTAATCTCCGTTTCTGTCAGCCGAATCTGTTCTTCCAAATCGGCAATTTCATCATCAATGGTATCGTATTCCCGCTGCTCCTTGAAAGAAAACTTCAGCTTTTTCCTGCCGTTGAAAACGCGTTCTTTCTTTTCCGTTTGCTTTTTGGGCTTTTCTGTCGCATTTTCTGGCAGAGCCTTTTCCATGTAATCCTGATAATTGCCGTTGTAGCGGCGAACCTCACCGTTCCCCGTCAGTTCCCAGATTTCCGAAGCCATTTTATCTAAGAAATACCGGTCATGAGAAATCGCAAGAACAGCCCCTTGAAAACTGCGGAGATAGTCCTCCAAAATAGTAAGTGTTGCAATATCCAGATCATTGGTCGGCTCGTCCAGCAGCAACACATTTGGGGCAGTCATCAGCACTTTCAAAAGATAAAGCCGTTTCCGTTCACCGCCAGACAACTTTTCAATTCGATTCCACTGTAATTCTGAAGTAAAAAGGAATCGCTCCAGCATTGTCGCCGCAGTAACCGTGCCGTCCGGTGTTTGAATTCGCTCTGCAGTTCCCCGAATGTAATCAATGACTCGCTGGTTGGGATCCATGCTTTCACACTCTTGAGAAAAATAGCCAATGCGTACTGTATCACCGAGTTCAATAGAACCATTGTCCGGCGAGATTTGTCCGCAGAGCATCTTGATCAGCGTGGACTTTCCGGCACCATTTTGCCCAACAATGCCGATTCTGGCATCGCGTGGAAGTTGGTAGGAAAAATCATGAATCAGCATTCTGCCATTCACAGCCTTGGTGATTGCATGAATTTCCACAGTTTTCTTTCCCAGTCGAGAGGAAACCGATTGCAGCTGCATTTTTTCTGCTTCTGCTGGCTTCTCACGATTTTCCAATTCGTGAAACCGTGCGATCCGATCTTTAGATTTGGTGCCTCTTGCACGAACGCCGCGGCGAATCCATTCCAACTCCTGCCGATACAAAGAACGATTTTTTCGTTCCTTTGCTTCTGCGTCAACTTCCCGCTGTGCTTTCTGTTCCAGATACGTACTGTAATTTCCCTCATATTCAAAAATCTTTCCTCTGTCTACTTCAACGATTTTTCGGGTAATGCGGTTTAGAAAGTATCGGTCGTGGGTTACCATAACAATGGCACCCCGATATTTCAATAACTGTTCTTCCAGCAATCGAACCGTTTCGTTGTCAATATGGTTGGTCGGTTCGTCCAGCAGCAAAACATCGCTGGGCTGAATCAGAGCAGCAGCAATGCCGGCACGCCGCTTTTCGCCGCCGGACAATGTACTAATATCTCTGGTTTCGTCTGTAATGCCCAATTTTCCCAAAATCGACTTCGCTTCAAACGTCTTTGCCTCTTTAAGATCTGCCGGCAAATGCAGCATGACTTGTTCCAATACGCTGCCGTGCGGTTCAAACTCCGGAATTTGCGGCAGGTATGAGATGCGGATTCCGTTAGTGCGAATGACATTACCGCTGTCCGGCTCTTCGGCTCCGGCAAGGATTCGCAAAAGTGTAGACTTTCCGGTACCATTGATGCCGATAATCCCCACCTTATCACCCTCATTCAAAAAGAAGGAAACGTCGTCCAGTACTTTTCGTTCCATATATGTCTTGGCAATATTTTGTGCAGATAACAATATCATAGTTGCATAGCCTCTCTTTTTCAGTGTTCTTATTCTCTGCTATTATAGCAGAAATCCATGCAAAAATCAACGCATTTCTTTGAATTCCCATGACAACTGCACATAAAGCTGACAGAATACTGTCCAAATGAAATTCCTAGGCAGAACCACAAAAAAATCCGGCAATTCTGTGAGAGTTCTTATGCTGATTCTTTCAAAATTTCAGAAAAAGCTTGATTTTCCGTTAGTTTTGTGGTATGATAGAAATAATGCACTACAAGCGGAAACTTTTTCATGCAGAAAAACCGCTGAAAAAGCCGGAACTTTTCCGGTAGAAAGGAACGAACATGGCGAAAAAGCAATCTTATGATAATGAAAGTATCACGATGCTCAAAGGACCAGACAAGGTACGAAAACGCCCCGGTGTCATTTTTGGCTCTGACGGACTGGACGGCTGTGCCCATTCGGTTTTTGAAATCATTTCCAACTCTATCGATGAAGCACGTGCCGGATACGGCAGCAAGATCGTCGTGACACGCTATCAGGACAATTCCATTGAAGTGGAAGACTTCGGCAGAGGCTGTCCGGTAGATTTCAATAAAAACGAGAACCGCTATAACTGGGAACTGGTCTACTGTGAACTCTATGCAGGCGGTAAATACAACTCCAATGATGACAACTACGCGTATTCTCTGGGACTGAACGGTCTGGGACTTTGTGCCACACAGTTCGCTTCCTCTTACATGGACGTAGAGATCATTCGTGACGGCTTTCAGTACAACCTGCATTTCGAAAAGGGTGTCAATGTAGGCGGACTGCAAAAGAAGCCGACCAAGAAGAAGCAGACTGGCACACGAACTCACTGGCTGCCGGATCTGGACGTTTTTACAGAGATCGAAATACCAGATGATTATTTCTGTGACACTCTGCGGCGGCAGGCAGTTGTCAACCCGAACCTGTTGTTCCTCTACCGAAAAGAAGAAGCTGACGGCACTTTTACCGAACGACAGTATCTCTACGAAAATGGTATTGCAGACTATGTGCGGGAAATCGCCGGAGAAAACACACTGACTTCCGTACAGAACTGGAGCTGCCAGCGAGAGGGCCGTGACCGTGAGGATAAGCCGACCTATAAGGTGAAGCTGAATGTGGCTCTGACTTTTTCCAATCAGGTACAGCGACTGGAATACTATCACAATTCCAGCTGGCTGGAACACGGCGGCTCGCCGGATAAAGCTGTGCGGCAGGCACTGGTATCCCAGATCGATACCTATCTGCGACAGAATAACAAATACCTGAAAAGTGAAGCCAAACTGAAATTTGAGGACGTGGAATCCAGCCTGGTGCTGATTTCTTCCAGTTTTTCCACAGAAACCAGCTATGAGAACCAAACCAAAAAGGCGATCACCAATAAATTTATCTACGAAGCCATGACGGAATTCCTCAAGCATCAGCTGGAGATCTACTTTATTGAAAATCCGGACGAAGCAGAAAAAATTGCAGCACAGGTGCTGATCAATAAACGCAGCCGTGAAAATGCCGAAAAGACCCGTCTGAACCTCAAGAAAAAGCTGACCGGCAGCATTGACGTCACCAACATGATCCCGAAATTTGTAGACTGCCGGAGCAAAGATCTGTCCCGTCGGGAATTGTACATCGTGGAGGGTGACTCTGCATTGGGTTCCGTAAAAATGGCACGAGATGCAGAATTTCAGGCAGTCATTCCGGTTCGTGGCAAAATCCTGAACTGCCTGAAAGCAGACTACAACAAGATCTTCAAAAACGAGATCATTACTGATATTGTCAAGCTGCTGGGCTGCGGGGTAGAAGTTACTACCAAGGCAAACAAGGATATTTCCTCTTTCCATCTGGAAGGTCTTCGTTGGAATAAAATTGTCATCTGTACCGATGCCGATGTAGACGGTTTCCAGATTCGAACACTGATTCTCACTATGCTGTATCGTCTGACACCGACACTGATCGACAAAGGCTATGTGTATATCGCAGAATCTCCGCTGTTTGAAATCACAACCAAAAAGCG
The DNA here is from genome assembly GCF_000468015.1 of Ruminococcus callidus ATCC 27760. GTDB lineage: Bacteria > Bacillota > Clostridia > Oscillospirales > Ruminococcaceae > Ruminococcus_C > Ruminococcus_C callidus. Next base: position 3,891 of record NZ_KI260408.1, read on the forward strand.
GACATACTTTGCCTATACCGAAAAGGAAAAAACAGAGATTCTAGCAACACTGGAAGGGGAGAAGTACACTCTCCAGCGTTCAAAAGGTCTGGGCGAGAACGAAGCAGACATGATGGCTCTGACAACCATGAATCCGGAAACACGCCGGCTGATTCAGGTGACTGCGGCAGGCATCGAAGAAACAGCAAAGATGTTCGACATTCTGCTGGGCGATGACCTGCAGGGGCGAAAAGACTTCATTGCAGAATACGGTAGCGAGTATCTGGAACTGGCGGACATTTCATAAAAGCGAGGGCAAAAATGGCACGAAAAAAGCAATCTGAAAAACCTAAGAAAAATGCAATTCCCAATGCCTATATTGCCGGTGCCGGCATTGTGGAAGAAGAAAAAATTACAGATACACTGGAAAAAAACTATATGCCCTACGCCATGAGCGTTATCATTTCCCGTGCACTGCCGGAGATCGACGGCTTCAAGCCTTCTCACCGGAAACTGCTGTACACCATGTATAAAATGGGACTGCTCACCGGCGGGCTGACCAAATCGGCAAACGTTGTAGGGCAGACCATGCGGCTGAATCCCCACGGTGACAGTGCCATCTATGAGACCATGGTGCGTCTGGCAAGAGGCAACGAGGCACTGCTGCACCCCTACGTGCAATCCAAGGGAAACTTCGGTAAGGCATATTCAAAAGATATGGCATACGCCGCCTCCCGTTATACGGAAGTCAAACTGGAACCGATTTGTAACGAACTGTTTCGGGATATTGACAAAGACACAGTAGACTTTGTTCCGAACTACGACAATACCATGCAGGAGCCGACACTGTTTCCGGCAACATTTCCCACCGTACTGGTCAATGCCAATGTAGGTATTGCCGTTTCCATGGCAAGCAGCGTCTGCCCGTTCAATCTGGCAGAAGTCTGCGAAACAACCATTGCCGTGCTGAAAAATCCGAAGCATGATATTCTGTCTACACTGAAAGGACCGGATTTTCCCGGCGGCGGCTTTCTGTTCTACAATGAAACAGAACTGCAAAAAATTTATGATACCGGTCGCGGCAGTGTAACTGTCCGTGCAAAATGGAACTACAACAAACAGGACAACTGTCTGGAAGTCACAGAAATCCCGTACAGCACCACCATTGAAGCAATCAAGGACAAGATCGTGGACTGCATCAAACAGGGCAAACTACGGGAAGTTTCTTACGTCCGCGACGAAACCGACATTGACGGCTTGAAGATTGCCATTGACTTAAAGCGTGGCTCTGATCCGGAAAAGGTCATGCAGAAGCTGTTCCGCATGACACCGCTGCAAGACAACTACTCCTGCAACTTCAATATTCTGGTCGGCGGAGCACCCCGCGTTATGGGCGTGCGAGAAATTCTGGAGGAATGGTCCGCATTCCGTCTGGAATGTGTCCGCCGCCGTCTGGTATTCGATCTCCAGAAAAAACAGGAAAAACTGCATCTGCTCCTTGGTCTGGAAAAAATCCTGCTGGACATTGATAAGGCAATTCGCATCGTGCGGGAAACCGTCGAAGAAGCAGATGTTGTACCAAATCTGATGATCGGCTTCGGCATTGATGAGATTCAGGCAGAATATGTGGCGGAGATCAAACTGCGGCACTTGAATCGGGAATACATTCTGAAACGCACGCAGGAGATCGACCAGTTGAAACAGGAAATTGCCGAACTGGAAGAAACCATTGCGGATCCGAAAAAGATGAAGAAAATCATCATTGCAGAGTTGAAAGAAACCGCAAAAAAATACGGACAGCCCCGAAAGACACTGTTCTATTATGCGTCTGACATCGAGGAAGAACCAGACGAAGAAGATATTCCCGATTATCCGGTACACCTGTTTCTGTCGCAGAGTGGTTACTTCAAAAAGATCACACCAGCTTCTCTCCGCATGAGCAGCGAACAAAAGCTGAAAGAGGAAGACCAGATCGTCTGTCATCTGGAAACCACCAACTGCATCGAACTGCTGTTTTTCACCAACCAACAGCAGGTTTACAAAACCAGAGCCAGCGACTTTACGGAAACCAAAGCCAGCGTCATGGGCGATTACATTCCGGCAAAACTGGGATTTGCTGACGGGGAATTCGTGGTGCAAATGATTGCCACCGCAGATTACCAAGGTGATCTGCTCTTTGTATTTGCCAACGGAAAGGCGGCCCGTGTACCGATGTCTGCCTACGCAACGAAAACCAACCGTAAGAAGCTGCAAAAGGCTTACAGCGACCGTTCGCCACTGGTACAAATTCTGCAAATTCCAAGCGGCGAGGAATCCTGCTCCGTCTTTTTCCGTACAGACGGCAATCGGGCAGTGCTGGCAGATACTGTACTGATTTCCGCAAAGTCCACCCGTGATACACAGGGCGTACAGGTAGTCACATTGAAAGCAAAACACCTTGTCTGCGAAGCACGTGTGCTGAACGAAGAAGAATGCATTGCACTGAAAAAATATCGTGTAAAAACCATTCCGGCAACTGGTGGCATGGCGAAAGATCTGCCGGAAAGCGGACAGCTTTCGCTTCTGTAAATATTGTTAAACGAATCCAAACAAAAAAGCCACTCCAAAATCGGAGTGGCTTTCGTTGTCATAAATATTTGCAGAGGCTTACTGTTCCGGCAACGTGTTGATGATATGCACCAAGAACCGCAGCAGGCAAATTGCATCATTGCTGTCCGTCTGTCCATCAGCGTTGCAGTCAGCATTGCCCTTTGCCTGTACATTCAGTTCTACCTGACCAGCAGTTGCCTTGTTCAGCAGCACCGCATCAGTAATATCCACTCTGCCATCCAGCGTAACATCGCCATACAAAACTGCGGACGGGTTCACCTGTTCAGAAGAAGTTGCAGCAGAGGTAGTTTCTGTTGCAGTCGTGGTTGTTTCTTCCGAGGACACAGCAGTGGTGTTGCTGCTTTCCGTCGAAGCAGCGGTACTCTCTGTAGTCAATGCTGTTTCTTCTGTAGAAGCAGTGGTTTCAGAAACAGTTTCCGAAGTGGATTCTGTCATCGTTGTTTCTGTTGTTGTGGTTGTTTCTGCCGGCGTTGTAGTCGTTTCGTCCGGTTTGTCATAATTGTATTCATACACCAATGTCACTGTATTAAATGTAGTAGAGATATCTTCGCCGTTTTTGGAATCGTTTTCGGAAGAAGCCCACCAGTTCTGTAATTCTGCACTTTCATCATTGCAGGAACCAGTAATATTTTCACTCTTGCCGTCACTCAAAGAAATAGTAAACTGATCGTCAAAAGGAACTGTTATATCACTTGTGCCCAGACGGTATTGGAAAGACTTGTTTCCCCAAACGCCAGCAGAGGAGGAACCCTTTTTCACGACTTCGTTAAAGCAGAGAGCTCCGCCGCCGACAGCCCACGAAGATCCGGCATTCGAAGATACAGTAGCGTTCACAATAATTTCTTTCAGGTGTTCCTTGTCACCCAGCGGAATCATCGGATTGCCTGCGGTATTTGTCGACAAATCGCTGATATTGTAAGTGGTTTTTTTGATTTCAACATTCGGTTTTTCCGGAATTGTCACATTGGTCTTTTCGTCAGAAATCACCACTTGAGCCACAGACAACGGCGGCAGTTCTACAGTTACCTGATTGCCGGAAACATCATTCTGCACATCCAGAATCTGAATATCGCTGCTGTCCTGTGTGATAGCATAGACAACAGCACTCTGATAGTCAGTGTCTGTGCCTTCCAGAGAAATAACCGCTTTTTCTGTATTTTCCTTATCCTTGTTGGAAATCACTGTAGTCACTTCACTGTCATCAGAGCCATCAATTGCCGCAAAGATTGCCGCCTTAGACAGGTCAGCAGAGGAAGACTCCACAAGGGTATCCCCGAATGCACCGCCATTGCCGTCATAGTTAGTGTAAAGGTTGATCGCACTGGTCACATACGGACAAAGAGAAAGCGTTCCCCAATAGGTTGCCAGATATACGCCCTGATCGGCAAAAGCCCCCAACGCTTCAGTTTCTGCAATGGCAGAAATTACAGATTTTCCAGTTGTAGATTCCTTGCTGATGTTTGCCAGATTGTACTCCGTCAGTGCCAGCTTGGTACCCGGATAGTACTTGTCAATAGACTCCTGCATTCTGGTGAGGAACGGGAACGAACCCCCAAACCACTGTGTCAGCCAGCTGTTTTCCTTGTAATTCGGATCGTACAGGCTTCTCGCTGCCTGCAAAATGCCGTCATCTGTTTCGCAGTCCTGTGCATAGTAGTGAACATCAACTACATCTAACAGTCGTTTGCCGTTTTCCTGCTCTGCATCTGCCATTTGTTTCAGGTAGTAATCCATATACCACGAATACTGTCCTTTGACAGCTTCCCAATCCGAATCCTTGAAGTTGTCGCCGCTTCCTGCCTGTACGCAGGGGAGAATGCCCCAGAATGCCGGACCGTAAATTTCTGCGTTCGGATCAAGATCCTTTACCACCTTTGCCAGAGCAACCGACTTGGAGATCAGTTCGCTGTTGGAAACTTCGTCCTTGTGCAGCAGGGGGTGTGTATCATTCCAGAGTACCGGTTCATTGTCCAGATTATAGCCCTGAATACCGGTAGAAGTTGTAGAATCCCCCAGATTATTGATCAGATAATTGACATACTCGTCCATGTATACCGTGTCGTCCGTCAGATCCGGCGTGTCAGACAGTGCACCGTCTTTCTGAAATTCCACCTTATTCCAACGAGAGGACGGTGCTACTTCCGAAGCTGCCACAGTTCCATTTTTATCTGCGGAAGCATAACCCGCCATTTGCAGCGTTGCCATTTTGTAGTCTACGTTGTTTTCAGCAGCTTCCTTCGACAGTCGGCGTGCCTGATATGCCGGACCGTCTGTTACATCTCCCATGTTTGTGTCAGAACTATCGTTCCAGTCCCGACCGGCATTGGAATAATTATTTTCCCAGTTGTAGCCAGTAAAACGATTGCCGCCCTGCCGCAGCGAATGCGTTGTCACTTTTTTCAAACTGGTTGAATTTCCGGCTTCGTTCACACCGTAGATATACGGGCTGATTGCTTTCTTTTCACCGTTCAATTTGATGTTCAACTGCATTTCATAATTTCCAGCAGCCGAAGCGGACAAAATTGCCGGCACTTGTGCGGCACAGGAAAGGGCAAGAATGCTTGCCGTAATTCCCGCAAAGATGCGTTTTTTCATTTCAATTCTCCTTTTTTCAGTTGTGGCATACATCTTTCATGCCAGTTTTCTCACGAACATTTTTATTATAGCACATTCTTGCTCTACAATCAAGCGTTTCATATAAAAAATTCTAACAGCACTGCAATTTTATTGTGCATAAATTTACTTTGAAAAACAAATTTGCAAAAAGAAAAAGCATAAAATTGTCCTTGACAAAAGAAAATTGCCGTGCTACAATGAGTCAAGATGAAAAAGACAGGAGGCGTTGTATGAAAAGAATCCAACGGAAACAAATTTTGGCACTCCTGACAACGGCAGCATTGACCATAGCTTTTGCAGGCTGCGGCACATCAAATACGCCAACAGAAGAAAGTGCCGAAACTACTTCAACAGCAGATCAGGAACTTTCTCTGCTGGATACTTACGTGTCCAATACCGTGATTTCTACCGGCAGCAATACCGTTATCAAAAACGCAGAACATGTGACCTATCGGGCATGGTTTCCGGTAGAAGCGGCAGGGGAATATGACTACCGGTTTTACTTTTCCAATACGGTAGATTCCACATGGGGTGACGGCAGCGAAAGTCATGTGGGCATGTCCGGCGGCAGCTACACCATTGAAAAGGCAACTGTCTATGACGGCGGCACGGAATTCGATGCCAACGTGGAACCAATAGTTTCCGCAGCCGTGACCTTTTCCGGCAGTGCCGCCAAAGAAGTCGCTCCGGACGAAACTTTCTGGAGCGATCCTGTAACGCTGAACGTACCGGAAGGGCACTATCTGCTGTGGGAATGGACAGTCAATGGAACAAATATTCCGGCAATTGCCATGTCTAACCTGACCTATGCCTATGCAGATAAAGGGGACGGAAAGGGATTCCTCTACACCAATGAAATTCCTGTGCCCCAGCTTGTGGGCTGTGACCGAAAAGTCAAGACCCGAATTGTCACGCTGGGGGACTCTGTCACACAGGGCTGTCAGACTTCCGAATTCGGGTATCAGTTCTGGGCAGCCCAGCTGCTGGATCAGTTGGGTACAGAAGATTACAGCCTGTGGAATCTGGGAATCGGCTATGCCCGTGCCTCTGACTGTGCTCGGCAGGGCAACTGGCTGAATCGTGCTGTTGCCGGTGCAGATCTGATTACCGTGGCATTCGGCACCAACGACATCATCAGCGGACCTTATGGCGGCACCGGTCATGCCACACCGGAAGAAATCGAAGCAGATGTCCGGAAGATCACTAAAACTTGTACCGATGCCGGCATTCGCACGATTTTGTGGAACTCTCCGCCGTTTGACATGACACCAGAATTGGATGGAATTCGAACTGCCTATAACGAAACGGTGGAGGGCATTGCCAAGGACAACGGAGCGACTTATTTTGATGTTGCCTCCCTGTTGGCAAACCCGTCAGATGCTTCAAAAACCGTTTACGGACAACACCCGAATGACGAGGGCGGCACTGTAATCACAGATGCTCTTGTCAAATTGATTCAGGAATAAGGAATTACATGAAAGGAAGAATAAAATGATGAAACAAAAAATACTTGCCGTTTTAACAAGCCTTTGTATCGGCGTACTGCCCCTTGCAGCCGGTATGGCAGCTGCACCGGTTGCCGCAGAAGACACTACAGAACCGGTACGGATTCTGGCAATGGGAGACTCCATTACAGACGGCTATATCAACGGGGACAACGGCTATCGGAAATACTTTTGCTACGAAATGCAGCAAAAAGGATTTACCAATTTTGATATGGTGGGACCGAAAAACAGCTGGTCTGATTCCGTTTCCTACACCACCTCTGACGGCGTAACATTCCAATATGATCCCGCCCATGCCGGCTACAGCGGCTATGCCATTGAGAAAATCGGAAGTCGGCAGGGACTGTATGAAACTATTTTTGACACAACCTATTACAATAACAATGTCACAGGCAATATGATCGAAGCATACGATCCGGATATTGTCCTGCTGCAAATCGGCACCAATGATCTGCTGGACAACCAGAATGCCGGCATTACAGACCGTCTGGAAAAACTGGTAGACAAGCTGCTGGACAGCATAGACAGCGACAGCATGCTGTTCGTGGCATCAGTACCGGATATTGACGTATCAGTCAAGCACGACTGGCTCTGGGCATATCAGTCCAGCGGCTATTCCTATGAAAACAATCCGGAAGAATTCACAGCACTGGTAGAGCAGAGCGTAGACAACTACAATGCCTCTGTCAAAGAACTGGTAGAGAAAAAGCAGGCTGTCGGAGCACGAATTCGGTTTGCAGACATCAACAGCGTTGTAGATATGAAAACGGGATTAGAGGACGGCGTACACCCCAATGAAGCCGGCTACGCCTGCATGGGAAAATACTGGTCGGAGCAGGTATCTGCTTACCTGAACGGTACAACACCCACACCGACACCTGCAACAACGACAGAAGTGACTACCGCTACCGAAGCCACCACAACAACTGCAATTGAAACAACTACGACTTCTACAGAAGCAACAACAGAAACAACCGTTTCGACCACAACAGAAGCAACTACCACTTCTACAGAAACCTCTGCAACAGAATCGTCAGAAGAAACTACTACAGAAACAACAACAGCTTCGTCTTCTGTCAGCGAAAGTGACACAACCACATCAACCACAGAAACTTCTGCACAGCCGACATGGCAGAAGGGTGATGTCACACTGGACGGTACCGTCAACATCGCCGATGCCGTTCGCCTGTGCCGTTATCTGCTGGGCAGCGAAACCATTTCCCAGCAGGCATATCAGTGTGCTGACGTGTACACGGATTCCATGGTAAATGGTTTCGACTTGGCAGCCCTGCGGCAGATGCTGACCAATGCAGGAGGACAGAACCAGTGAGCACCATTCGCGGATTGATTTTTGATATGGACGGCGTATTGCTGGATACGGAAAAAATCTATTTCCGCTGCTGGCTGCAAAGTGCCAAGGAACTGGGGTATCCCATGTCTGAAGAAGCCGCCCTGCATGTCCGAAGCTGCTGTGCCGCCCACGCCCAACCTTATTTCCGGCAGCTTTACGGAGAAAACTTTGACTATTTCAAAGTACGTGACCGCCGGCGGGAACTGGTTTCCCAATATATTGCAGAGCACGGCGTAGAACAGAAATCCGGCATTACAGAATTGCTGCAATTCTGCCGTGAATCCGGACTGCCTTATGCCATTGCCACCGCCACCTCCAAAGAACTGGCAGAACAGCGGCTGGAACTGGCTGGACTGGCTGGACAGTTTCCGCAAATTGTCGGCGGTGATCAGGTGCTTCACGGCAAGCCGGATCCGGACATCTATCTGGTGGCGGCAGAGGCTCTGCACTTGCCGCCGGAACAGTGCGTGGCAATTGAGGATTCGCCCAACGGCGTTACCGCAGGACTGTCTGCACACTGTAATGTGATTCTGGTTCCCGACCTGACACCGCCGGAAGCAGGGGACAGGGAACGCTTGTTTGGCATCGCCGAAAATTTAAAAGAAGTCATTCCGCTGCTTCAGGCGGCTGGCATAGGAGAAAAAGAACATGCGAAAAAATCCTGCATCGGAAGTCTATGACATTCCACAGTACACCTATTTTGAATTCGGAAACACCTTTACCGGCAGCTACGGCAAGCTTAGCTATAAGATCATACCGGGGGAGAACTTCACCGTGCAGATCTGGCACAGCCGTCTTTGTTCGGAACTGGCAGACATCGAGGAGGAACAGACGTATCCCATGACAGAAGACGGGTTCCACGAAATGCTGCGTTGGCTGGAAACGAAAGCACCTACCGGAAAATAACAACAAAAATCGTCCTGAAGAAAGTCTGTTTCTTCAGGACAATTTTACTTTTATGATGACAGTGAATTTTTTTGTGAATCATTTATCTTTTACATAGTATACTAATTTTATTTGATTGAGAACATATAAAATTAGGGCAATACTGAATAAAGCTCGTGTAACCAGATTGCGTGCAAAGCCGTCAGACGGGCTTTATGCAGCGTTTTCTTAGCGTTCACACAACACACTAAAACAAAGACAACTGCCGATGACATTCCGGAAATTCCCGCAAGTAGGCGAAAATTTGATTTGGTTCATACATGACATCATACTTGGCACAAGACTCGCGGAAAATTGTCATGAGCCGTGCCTGATTGGGACTGGAGCACTCATAAGCATTTCCAAACCGACGTATGTACTGCTCTTTCATGCCGGGGAAATGCTTGTCCAACTGTGCATAAAAGAATTCCCGATCGCCTTCCCGCAGAGTAACGCCCATACCGAAACAGCAAATGCCTTTTACACCAGCATCAAAACAGTATTCCAGAATGCCGCGGAGATTTTGCTCTGTATCATTTAAAAACGGCAAAATCGGCGTGAGCCATACCACCGTTGGAATTCCATTTGCCTGCATAATCTTCAGCACTTCATACCGCCGTCTAGTGGTGCAGACATGGGGTTCCAGAATGCGACAGAGCGTTTCGTTCCACGTGGTCAACGTCATCTGCACCACACACTTTGCATTCTGCTGAATCTTTTGCAGCAGATCCAGATCTCTTAAAACGCGATCCGACTTCGTCAATACCGTTGCACCAAATCCATATTTTGCAATCAACTCCAGGCATTGCCGTGTCAGCCCCAGCTGTTCTTCGCAGTGTAAATACGGATCGCTCATGGCACCGGTTCCGATCATGCAGAGCCGCCGCTTTCTCCGCAAAGCTTCCTCCAGCAACTGTGGAGCGTTTTCTTTCACTGCCACATCTTCAAAATCGTGTCCCATTTGATAGCATGCCGAACGACTGTCGCAATAGATGCAGCCGTGTGTGCAACCACGATACAGATTCATACCATTTGTGGCAGATAAGATGTTTTTTGCTTGTATCCGATGCATGTTTACTTCTTTCGCAGTTCCGCAATTGCCGCATAATGCCGTACCAAAAATGTCTCCGGTGCAATACGCTCCAACAACTGCAAATGTTCTTTTTCCCATGCCGCAATTTCTTCCGGCGTCAGCGAAGCTCCGATACCGCGGCAAGCTTTCATACGACCGTTCCAGCTGGTACGGGTAAAGGACACGTCCAATTCGTATTCCTCGTGATAGGTCAGATCAAAATATTCCAACAGTTCCGGTGCAACGGAAATCGGGTGCTTGGTTTCTCCTGCTCCACTCCATTTTGGATTATACTGCAACACCAGTTTTTCGCTGGCTTCAGCAATCTTGTCCGAATATGGCAGCCATTCCATGCAGAGCAGCAACAGTTCCCCATGCGGCTTCAGAAGCCTTGCAAATACCGGAGCCGCCTTTTGATTGTCAAAGTACCAGTAGCACTGACAGGCAGTAATGCAGTCAAACTGCTTTCCGGCAAAGTCCAGTTCCTCCGCCGGCGAAACAAGATAGGAGATTTCCATACCCGCCGAAAGCCGTTTTGCCTCTGCGATCTGATTTGGAGCAATATCGATGCCTGTCCAATGTGCCCCGAACCGGTACATATTTCGGGGCAGAACGCCCGTTCCTGTTCCGATGTCCAACACTTCCTGTCCGGCAGTGCCGCAATTTCTCTCCACTATTTTCTGATAAAATAACGGGGGATAGATGTCCCGAAACTTTCCGTAATCTTGAGAAGTCTTTCCCCAGTCGAACGCGTTGCCGCTGCATAAAACGCACTCCTTTCCGCACGCTGATAAAAACAAAACCCACCTAAAGTAAAACCTTAGGTGGGTTGGTACGCCTGATGCGATTCGAACGCACGACCTTCAGAGTCGGAGTCTGACACTCTATCCAGCTGAGCTACAGGCGCATATCGGAAAAACATCATCAGAATCATATCTGTCTTGTCTGACGACTTATTTAGTATAGCACATTCTCAGGATAAATGCAAGAGGTTCTGCGGAAATATCCGAGATGTTCACAGAAAATTTTCAGAGAATCTGGAAACGCAGTGATCCCTTACCAGTCTGTCAGCAGCTGCCAAAGCAGTACCGCACCATTTCCGGCAGTGTCCGGCAGTGCTGCCAGCCAGAGCCACTGAGAATCCAACCGCGGCAGTTCCCAACGATACTCCTGTGCCGCAAGACAAAGTGATGCCGTCTGGTTCGGCTGTATGGTCAATTGTGCCATAGCGGCGGGAGTATGGGTCATACGGTTTTGTGAACGTGTCTGCACAGTCAGATATGCCCAGAAAAACCCGCAGAGCAATCCGTAAAGACACAGCCCTTGCAAAAGCCGCCTCCAACGGCGGCGATGAGTTTGTTTCATGTTGCTTTTATTCCTTTTTCAATTTCAAAAGTGTTTGAGCCAGAGCCTTTCCCACCAGTTCACCGGCATACTGTGCCTGCTCCAGTGTGTTTCCGTGAGTGCCGATTTCCAGCAGCAGACTGCCCGTAGTCAGATCCTGATTATAGTGCCGGTAATCAAACAGAATTGGTCTGGTCAGTCCTGCATACATGCCTTCCATATTTTCTTGTAACCGACAGGCAAAGTGATAATTCTGCATGTAGTTTGGCATGTTCATCGTACCGTCATCACACCCCGAAATAATCATCACTTGTGCAGATTCTTTGCCGTTGATTTCCACAACCGGCTGTATCAGCGTGTTATCCTTTTGAATCGCGTCCCGATGAATGTCCAGCACCACCCGAATAGACGGATACTGCTGTAAAATCTGTCTGACTGTTTCAGCACTGCGGTCATAGGAACCGTTGTAGGAAGGGTAGTCGTGAATGGTCGTATTGTGGATCACGCCAATGCCGGCAGCCTCCAGCTGTGCAGTAATAGCATCTCCAACCGACACCATATTATACGCCGGATCTGTTGTCCGATAGTTGAACGCCGGATCAAAATTTTGCCGCACATACGGTTCAAAAGATTCTGTCGTGTGCGTATGCATAATCAACACCTGCGGTTCGCCGCTGGTTTCGATCGTGAATGCCGGTGCTGCCGTACTCTCTGCAATCAGCGTATTGTTGGGAATGCTGGTTTTGTTCTGTACCTGCCCCGCGGAAAACAAACTGAAAAACCGTGTGCCGGAATACGTGCCATAACTGGTACGCTGCACACTGGTGTCTGAACTAAGATTCCAGCTTTCCGGATACGGCTTTTCTCCGGCATCTGCGGAGGCTTTTTGTTCCGGCAGTTCCGCCGAAATTTCTGCTGCTACTGGTGCGGTTTCTTCCTCCCAGCCATAGCCGTCGGAAAACACATTCCATGAAACAGACTGTGCAGCACCCTCTTTTTCGGCATAGGCATGTGCGGCAGACTTATTTTGTGCATCATTATCTTTTTGCAGAACCGCAGCAGTCGGCAGAATCACCATTGCCGCCAGAAAGCAAGTCAGCGTCCACCGCCTTTTATGAAACCGTCTGTGCATAATGAAAGACCTCCCTATTTTTCGTCCGGCAGAATCTGCCTCATAATTTCCGCAGTACTACAATTTCCAAATCGGTTGTAACGGTTGATGCCATATAGACACGCTGGATTTCTGGTAATGAAGTTCGGCTTTTCCAGACAAGTCAGCGTAATCTGAAAGCCCAGTTCTTCCAGCACCAGTTTACTCTCCGGACAGACAAATCCATAGGGATAGGCAAACACTGTAGGCTGTATGTGTAGATTTTCCTGAAATTCCGTTTGCAGCATGGAAAGATCTGTATACAGTGCTTCGTGATAGGCTTCCTCCGTTTCCTGTTCCATTTTGGCACAGCCCCTGCGGGTGCCATTTTCATGCATGTCATAGGTGTGACTTCCGAGAGTGATCCGTCCGGAATCTTCTAACTGCTGCATATCTTCCCACGTCAGATAGGAATATATATCGTTGTGAGGAGCGTCCGGAGCATAGACATCTGCAAAACTGCCCACAACGGAAATCACCGCACACATATCATACTTTTCCAACAACGGCAGTGCCAGACTAAGGTTGTTATATAAGCCGTCGTCAAATGTCAGCAGCACCGGCTTCTCCGGCAAGTCACCAGTACCCTCTGTATAGGCGATCAATTCTTCCGGAGATACTGCTGTGTAGTGATGCTCCTGTAAATATTGCAGATCGGATTCCAGCGTTTCCGGAGAAATGCAATACTGGGTTTCCGGCACTGGTGCAATGCTGTGGTACATCAGCACCGGCAGGGAAACACCGCCGGCACTGTCCACCGCCGCAAAGTGTTGTCTGCCTGCCCGCGTCAGGAGAATTGCTGCAAGCACCAGTGCCATATCAAAGGCAATATATCGAAGCAGTTTTCGCAAATTCCAGCTGTGGTACATAGTTCTTCCCTCCATTTTCCGATTTCATGCAGTACCGGCATGTGTTCATGTGCAATACATAATCGTGTGGTATACTATATGAAGGGTTTTTCCCAAAAATAACAGAGAGAGGTTTTTTCATGGTACAAATGATTGCACTGGACTTGGACGGCACACTGCTCCAGCCGGACAGCACCCTGTCTGCTGCCGCGGAAGATGCTCTGACAAAGGCAATTTCGCAGGGCATCTGCATTGTTGTAGCGAGTGGGCGTGCCTTTACAGCACTGCCGGAAAAAATCCGTCATTTTGCTGGCATTCGTTATGCCGTCACATCCAACGGAGCAGCGGTTTCCGAATTGCCTGCCGGAAAACTGCTGTGTGCATGGACATTGCCGGAGCAGGCAGTTCTGGATCTGCTGAAAATGCAGCAAGCGGCAGGAACTTTTCTGATAGAAGCCGGCATAGGCGGACAGATGTACGCACCGGAAGAATATCTGAACAATCCGGAAAAGTACCGGCAGGCGGCACCGCTGCAAGCATATTTAAAACGAACACGAAAACCAGTAGCCGATATGACAGCGTTTTTGCTGGAACATCAACATGAAATAGACTGCATCGATTTGATTTGTCCGGAATGTGCAGAAAAAGACCGGCTTCGTGTACAGGTGCAACAGGAAATCGCTGATATTTACGTAACATCTTCCACACCGGAATTGGTGGAAATCGCCCATGCAGAAGCAGGGAAAGCCAATGGGCTGCGGTTTCTGTCAGAACAAACCGGCATACCGGCAGAAAATATTCTGGCATTTGGCAATGCGGACAATGATGCAGAAATGCTTGCCTATGCCGGAATCGGTGTCGCAGTGGCAAACGCTTCCGATGCCTGCAAACAAGCAGCAGACCGAATCACCTTATCGCACACAGAAGACGGCGTTGCAAAGACAATTCTGGAATATTTGCATTGATTTTTGCAAGGAAAAGATTGACTTTTTGCCAGAATTCTTTTATAATAGAAGAAATGCTGTATGAAGCGGTTAAGAAAACAGCTCTTTCCAGCAATTCCGTATATATACCGGCAATACCGCACAAAGAGCGTCTGGCGACTTT
>NZ_KI260408.1:18496-22531 GCF_000468015.1 Ruminococcus callidus ATCC 27760
AAAGAGCGTCTGGCGACTTTGTACGGTATTGCCTACCATATTTTGTGGAAAGGAATCTCGAAACCGATTACAAACAAATCGGTTCGAAGAAAGAAGGTTGAAAATTTCTATGGAACAAAAACATCGAACATCCGTCACGCTTTCAACGTCACCACGAAAGCTGACATTGCCGGGGAAAATACTGGCAGTCTGCCTGTGTATTCTCCCGTTTCTCACAAGGTCACTGACGGTAGAAATCCCACAGGCAGTGCGGTCTGCCTATTTTCTGGGAGACGGCGGCTACAGCGATTTCGAACAGCTTTTTCGGGAATTTTTCCTGCTGGGAATCGCGGCTGCCGGCGTGATCTGGTTTTTCTATGAGCAGATTGCACTCCGCCCAAAGCGAAAATTGCCAATGACCCGTCTTACGGCAGTGGTATTTATTCTGCTGGGGCTCTATTTGCTATTGGGCTTGCTGTCCACTATTACATCAGAGTATGCAACAGAATCGTGGCTGGGCATCTACATGTTGTACGAGGGTTATCTGGCACTGGTAGGTTACGTAGTCGTGTTTGCGGCGGCATGGTACTGGATCGACCGAAAAGAAGTTTTGGACTTTGTAAAAAGCTGTCTGACTGTACTTTCTATTGTACTGGGCGTATTGGCATTGCTGGAACGCTCCGGCATTTGCTATTACAATAGTGCAATCGTGCAATTTCTGGGCGGCTTGCAGGGAACAGTCGGCGTTGGCGATGCTGTATCACTGACATTTGGCAATGCAGACTATCTCGGCATGTACTGTGCAATGCTTTTACCGGTAGTAGTTTCGCTGATTACCCGCGAGGGAACTACCAAACGTTTACTGGTACAGATTCTGGCAGCGGTTCTGCTGGCAACGGCACTGTTGCTCTCCAAGGTCATGAATGCGATTCTGCTGGGCTTTGGACTGACAGTTGTCTTTCTGCTGATCTGGGCATTCCACACCAATTGGAAACCGATAGTCAAAGGCTGCCTTTGCGGTGTTACTGCCGCCGCAGTGGTTTTTGGCAGTGTAGGATTCCTGTGGAGCCGGAACGGTGACACTTTGTCAGAAAAATTCCGGCACACCATGATCGGCATGGCACAGGAGGAAACCTTCCGGATTCTATCTATCGATTTGAATGGAAACACCGTTTCCGTAAAAAATGCGAACACCACATTCAGTGTGGCTACCGCGGGAAACAATCTGACACCGCAGGAACTGACATTCACCTGCAACGGCACAGAAGTCACCCCGCAAATCGATGCAGACGGCATGACTTGTTCCTTTGCCGAACCGGAATTGAAACACTGTCAGGTGCAGGTGCAGTCTGACCGACTGGATTTTCTGATGGGCTATGCCACGCCGCTGGAAGTGGTACGGCAAAACGGCAGCTGGCTTGCACTGGGCGTAGGACAAACGCCGCTGACAGAGGTACCGGAAGTAAGCAGTTCAAAATCTCTTCAGCAGAGCTATCCCTATCTGAACGGGCGAGTATTTGTCTGGGCAAACACCATTTCTGCACTACGGGACTGCTGGATTCTGGGACACGGTCCTGCCACCACAATTTTCTATCTGAATCAGTATGACTTGCCGGCACTGTTGAACATCTTCGGTGTGTACGCCTTGTACAACAAACCGCATAACTGGTATCTGCAAGTGGCACAGGATACCGGAATTCCGTCTATGCTGCTGATTCTGGGTGTACTGGTGCTGTTCTTTGTATGCGGTTTCCGGAAGTGTTTCGGAAAGCAGGAAAAATGGGACGCATTCCGCACCGGACTGCTGCTCTCAGTGTTATCTTATGCGTTAACGGCATTTTTCAATGATAGCCTGATTTACCATGCTCCAATGTTCTGGTTCCTGCTGGGAATCGGTTGGCGGCAAATGACTGTCGGTACAGAAGAATAAAACGCCTTTTCTCAAACATAAAAAAATCCCGCTGTGCATACAATCAGCACAGCGGGATTTTCAATATTTCTTTTTATAAAAACTGATATTACAGAGTAGAAACCGAGAGGCTGTCTTCCGGATCGGGAGAAACACCGTTGTCGGTGTACAACTCATAAGAAGCATCAGCATATCCCAGCAGCCGGAGCGTGCTCAAATCGGTCTTTGCTGTGCTCTCAGCCGGCTCTGCAAACGGAATTGCTTTCTGGTTCCGGATAAAGAACACCAGTTCGTCCAGAGCCACCGGCACATAATGATGCCCCTTCGGCAAAATCTCTGTTTCGTAGTTGTCGTAAGACTTCATACGTACCAGCATCATTTCTTCCGGCAGGTAAACATACCGTCCCTGTGCGTTCTGCTTGTAAATCGGAGCGATCATCAGTTCATTGCCGAGGAAAAGCTGATCCTCCACCTGTGCTGCTTCAGCATCTTCCGGAAAATCAAAAGCAAGGGGTCTGAACATCATTTCGTCGTGCAAAGCTGCTTTCAGGAATTCGCTGTAGAGATACGGAATCAGACTATAGCGAATCTTGACCATTTCTCCGGCAGCAGCAACATTGTTAAAACGATAGAGTTCCTGTTCACGGGTGCCGTCTGCAGCATGATTGCGGAACAGCGGTGTAAACAGAGAATACTGAAGCCAGCGGAGCATCAGATCTTCGGTAGTATCGCAGCCAAATCCGCCAGTGTCACAGCCAGTAAAGAGGAAGCCAGCCATATTCAGTGCCGGCAGCTGCTGCATAGACTGAAGAATATGGGACCACCAAGACTTGTTGTCACCCTGCCAGATGCCACCGTAACGATGTGCACCAATATAAGAAGAACGAGAGAAGAACAGCGTCCGCTTTTCAGGGCAGATCTCCTGCAATGCCTCAAAGGCAGAGCGAGTCATATTCATGCCATACAGGTTGTGTACTTCACTGTGCTTCACCATTTTGCCGTCTACATTGTGATAGAACTTGTCATAGTCACCGATATTGCCGTTCAGTCCTGCCACCATGCCAGTGAATGCGAAGTATTCCTGAATGCCCATGTTGCCGGAAGTCAGTTTTTTAATCTCTGCACAAGTGTCTGCCAGACGATCTTCGGTATAGAAAATTGCCGGTTCGTTCATATCATTCCAGAAACCGTCAATACCCTGTTCTGTCAGAACGGCGTATTTCTTACCGAACCACTTACGGGCATCGGGCTGCAGGAAGTCCGGAAAATGCACCCGACCAGGCCATACAGCACCGACAAAATCGCCGCCCTCTGCATTCTTACAGAAGTAGTTGTTCTGTACGCCCTCCTCGTAAACATCATAGTCTTTTTCAATTTTTACACCGGCATCGATAATCGGAACCAGATGAATACCCTGCTGCTTCATGTCTTCCGCAAGAGCTTTCAGATTCGGAAAACGCTCAGTGTCCACGGTAAAATCCTTGTAGCGTTCCATATAGTCAATGTCCAGATAAATGCTGTCCAGCGGAATACCAGCAGCCTGATACCGCTTTGCGACCTCGCGAATGTCCTGCTCGGTCTTATAACCCCAACGGCTCTGACCGTAACCGAACGCCCAGAACGGGGGAATATAGCTTCTGCCGATGATTTTCCGGAACTGCTTGACAATGTCCTTTTCATTTTCACCAGTGATGATATAAACTACCAGATCATTCTTTGCCGCCTTGATCTGCATCAGGTCCCGCCGAGTATAGCCGATGTCAAATTCCATTTTTCCGGCATAGTCGAAGAATGCTCCGAATGTCACATCACCGCGAATGAGAATGAAGTTGTGAGAGCCATAAAGAGAACGAGTATCCTCATGGTGGTTGGGATTGTCATAGTTCCAGCTCACATACTGCCAGCCCCGCTTATTGATACCGCGAATCTGTTCGCCCAGACCGTATACAATATCATTTTCAGAAAGGGCATAGTTAAAAGTTCCCTGATTGTCAGTTTCCAGAAACGGCAGCTTGTCCTTTGCGGTTTCCATTTCTGTGACAACAGCATTGGTAGGGAACGGTGTTCCGAATACATACTTTTTGATCATAATGGCACTTCCTTTCAAATTATCTCTTGGGCAATACCGCACAAAGATTGTGCGACAG
>NZ_KI260408.1:22631-23867 GCF_000468015.1 Ruminococcus callidus ATCC 27760
GTCGCCAGACGCTCTTTGTGCGGTATTGCCCTTGGTGTTTGTATATGAGGACATTGCCCTTGCAATTTTTCCTTCTGTATGATATAATACGATAAAATCACCTAAAAATCTATTGTTATTCTACGATATACTGATACGATCCTATTTTTTGGAGGAATTTTATGAATTACAGAGAAAACCGGATACACAGTTCCCAGATCAAACCATACAGCTATTATCAATGTATCATTCCAGATCAGTTTGCCTACGCTCCCATGCACTGGCACAGCGAATTCGAAATCAATTTCGTCCGTACCGGTTCTGCGGAATTTACCTGCGGCGAACAGAAATTCCGTTCCGCTGACGGAGATATTATTGTGATTCCGCCTAATGTGATGCACTCCGTCTATCCCTGTCCGAAAATGCACCAGATTTATGATACGCTGGTGTTCAGTCCAGAACTTTTCGGCAGTTCAGAATCCGACCGTTGCATACAGGAATGCGTAAAGCCGCTGACCACCGGCAGTATGCAGATACAGATGCACATCACACCAAAGCATCATCATTATTATACGGTGATGGAATCGATTGTAGAAACGGTCTTTGCCTGTGCCAAAGAGGACACACCACAGCTGGACATGCTTCTGCGTGGAGAACTGTTCCGCTTTTTCTGGCTGCTGGAAACGGAGGCGGAAATGGTTCCGAACTTTCAGGAAGCAGGGGAGATGATTCGTCCGGCTTTGGAGTACATCAAGGAACACTTTCAGGAGAACATTACCATTCAACAGCTTGCAGCAGTAGTACACTTGAGCGAGAGCTATTTTATGAACCAGTTTCAAAGACATGTGGGATTTACAGCAATAGAATATATTTCCCACTTCCGAATCAATCAGGCATGCCGGTTACTGGGAGATACCCGCAAAAGCGTTCTGGAAGTGGCATTTGACTGCGGGTTCCGGAACATCTCCAATTTCAACCGGCAATTCCGAAAAGTCACAGGCTGTTCTCCTACAGAATACCGAAAAAGAATGCGTACATTTTCAAAATAGCTATGAAATGCTTTGGATACTCTAATGATAGCATATTTTTCTGAAATATGCAATATTCTGTTTGAAACATTTCACAAAGTAAATTTAATTTTGTGAAAAGTAACGAAAAGGTAAACTGTTTTTTTTGCATTCTTCATTGACTTCTTTGTTGCTGACGTGCTATAATGAACTTAGGGCAATACCGCACAAAGATTGTGTGACAGATGCG
>NZ_KI260408.1:23967-28756 GCF_000468015.1 Ruminococcus callidus ATCC 27760
TCGCCAGACGCTCTTTGTGCGGTATTGCCTTAGGTTATTTTATTGAGAGGAAATAAAATCTATGAAAAAAACACTGGCGATGATTTTCGCATTCCTGTTGACAGCCTATTCCATGCCATATTCGCCGGTATCTGCGACAGAGGGAAAAGGTGATGTCAACGCAGACGGCAAATTTTCCACAGCGGATATAGTTTCTCTGCAAAAGTGGCTTTTGGCAGAGTCAAACACAAAGCTTGCCGACTGGCAGGCGGGAGATTTTTCAGCAGACGAAAAGCTGGACGCACAAGACCTTTGTTTGATGCGACAGGCGTTGGTTTCGCCGGCAGAGAACAGCCCATTGGAAAAACTGGTTGGCATGACATATGCTGATGCCGTTCAGAACGGTTATATTTCCAAATCGGAATACAACTATCAAATCGCAGGAGAACTGAAAAGTGCCATTGAGGAAAAAATGGGCCGTCCGCTGGATTATTCGGTCGATCGATTCTATCTGGTACATTCCGATGCTATTGGCTTATCAGACACCACACAATATCTGTACAATGCCGCAACCAAGGATGTTTATGTGGTCAATACAGAAACCAACATGAATCGGGCAACATGGTACTGGAAGGGCAGCAAGGCAGCGCTTTACGGAATCGATAATAATACGACAGTGCAGAATCAATTCTTAGATGCCATGGAATTTTACGGCATTACGGAGATCTACTACTCTATTGGTGCCAATAAACTGGTGAACAATGCAGACATGGTAGCAACTTTTGTAAAGAATGCCTACGCCCGCAACATGAAAGTTTACCTGCTGACTGGCGAAAAAACATGGCTGTATGAAGATACTTACCAGACCGCCATTTACCGTGTCTTTGACCGTGTAGAAGAATACAACCAATTAGTCGATGCAGATGCTCGAATTGCCGGTGTTTCCTATGATGTAGAAGTCTGGACGAATTCCGAATTTAACTGGAAAAACAATGACAGTGCCCGATACCAACAGATAAAATTTATAGAAACTGCCCAGAAATATGCCGATTCAAAAAATCTGTCAGTGTCTTATTGTCTGCCATTCTGGATTCCGCGGTATACCTATACTGATGATGACGGTACAGTGAAAAACGTCTACGATACAATTACGAAAATTTCCAACAACACCATTTTAATGGCATATCGGGACAGTGCTTCTGCTGTAGAGAAACTGGTAGCACAAGTGCAGACTGGTGCAGAAAAATCGGCTTTGGATTATGCCGAATCCAATGACTGTAATCTGGAAATTGCTCTGCAGGCAGCGGAAACCAGCGAGGGCGATCATGTGACATTCTACGAGGAAGAAAAGGAACATGTCGGATACATCAATTCCGCCATTGCAGAGATGCAGTCGGATTTGGCAGAATATCGGTATCGCACCACTTTTGCCATTCACCAAGCCATTCCCTTGTACGAACATTATCTGACCAAATAAAACAACACCGCACAAAGCAAATTCAGCAGCTTTGTGCGGTGTTCTGATTTACGATTGTTTTTTCTGAAATGCTGTACCAACGGCAAGCCCCAGACAAAATCCGGCGGCTCCGCCAATGCAGATTCCCAACGGCAAACTTCCGCATAGTAAGCTTCCGCAAGTCACGCCCAACAGCAGCCCGAGAGATACACCAATGACAATACCGATAAGAACGCATTTTTTCTCCGGAAATTCCTGTTCCGGCAGAATCGGCTTTTTGCGTTTGTGCATACTCATACGCTCAGCTTCTTTTCCATCATCCATACAGTCAGCAGGTAACCCGCTACAGAGCCTGCAATGCAGAGCAGCATAGTCGGCAGATACATTGCCGGCTGAAACAACACGTGGAGAAAATCTCCCAAGAACACTGTGCTGGATAGTCCGCTTTCCTGTGTGAACATAATTTTTCCTTCGTTATCCAGACCAGAAGCCAGATGCGTTGTGAACAGTCCGCCCAACATGCTGACCGCATTGATAATCACAAACCAGAGAATCACTGCCAGAATGGTGCGTCCTTTCTGATTGCCCATTACAGTTTTCAGCAGAGTAATCACAACATATGCTGCAATGACCTGGAAAATAAACGAGATCACCATATTCAGAATGTACATTGCCAATCCGAAAAAGTTATAGCCGTTGAACAGAACATCTTTCAGACCGCTTTCTGTGATCGAAGCATCAAACATGGACAGCAGAGCAACAACCGAAGTCCCATTTCTCTGCAATGCCAGAAAGACATCCACTGCGATCAGCAGGGTAAACAGAACTGTGATCCCCAACAGTGCCAGCAATGTCATGAGCAGCTTTGCTCCAACGATCTGGGCAGCACTCCGCGGTGTGGAAAAGAGCAGATAACCCGGCTTTTTGGAAATGTCGTCGTTGAACATGATAACTCCATAGAGCAAGATTGCCATTGCCCCGAATGCCAGACAGAGCACGCCACCGATGATTCCCAGAAGCAGTGGTGTTTCAAGCTTGAAGCACCAGCCAACCAGATACAGCAGTTCTACCAGAAGCGTTACGCCGATAATCCCCAGAAAAATCACACGGGAACGGCGGAATTCATATTTTAACAAAGTACCCATAATCAAATTCTCCTTTACGTTATAGAGTTATACAGTCGGATTGACCGGCGGATTCTGCGGAAATGCCGGCTGCGAAACACCGGAAAAATACTCCCGATACAAATCGGAAATCGACTTCCCATACCGTGTGCGAATTTCTTCCAGTTCGCCCTCCAGCACCAGAGAACCGTTAGCCATCATAACGATATGGTCTACGATCGGTTCCAGTTCGTCAAACAGGTGACTGGAAATCAGAATGGTTGCGTTGGGATTGGCAGCACGAAGGATACTCTGAATGATCTGGTCACGTCCGATTAGATCAATGCCATTCAGCGGTTCGTCCAACATGCAGACTTCCGCATTGCGGGAAAGTGTTGCCGCAATTTTCAGCTTTGCCGCCATGCCAGAGGACAACGCCTTGACTTTCAGATCCGGTGTCAGCTGCATGAATTGCAGCAGGGAAGCGAACCGAGATTCGTCGAAATCCTCGAAAAAGTCCGCATAAAACTGTCCCACATCGCGAATCTTCATATAATCATAATAAAATGGCTCCGTGCTCATGTAAGAAATATGCTTTTTGGATTCCACACCAATCGGCATATCCTGATAGGTAACGCTGCCGGTGTTTACCTTTACCAGACCGGCAGCAGCTTTCATCATTGTGCTTTTTCCGCTGCCGTTGGGACCGACCAGTGCATAGACATGACCGGACTGGAAAGAGATGCTCAGATCATTGAGAGCCTTTTTCCCGCCGTAAACTTTTGTAACATGTTCAAATTTCAGCATGATGTGCCTTCTTTCTCCTGTTGCTGTGCCTGTGCTTCCAGCAAGTGTATGATTTCTTCTTTGGAAAAATGATAAGTTGCCATCTGGGCGAGAAATTGTGCACTTAGTTTCTCGCCGATCTCCTGCCGCAGCTGCTCCGGCATTTCCGGATTTTCCATGAGGAACGTGCCGATGCCGCGTTTGGTATAGGAGATGCCCTCTGCCTCCAGCTGGCGATAGATTCGCTGTACCGTATTGGGGTTTACTTGGTAGGCAAGAGCAAGTTCTGCATTGGACGGCAGTTTATCGCCTGCCTTTAATTCGCCGATGACAATGCGACGCTTGATGTCTTCAGCGATTTGCAGATAAATGGGGTAGTTTGCCTGAAAGTTCATTTGCCTGCTCCTTTCCAATTGACTGGGTGACTAGTTCACTAGCTATATAGTACACTATATCCGTGGATTTGTCAAGAGGTTTTTGAAAAAAGTCTGTATTTGCCGGAAATTGCGTAAAAAAACAGCTGTTGCCGCCTGAAAGAACAGACAATAACAGCTGTAAATTACTCTATGTGATATACGTTGTACAGGGCAGTCTTAGGGAAACACTGCATAAAGCCAGCCTGACGGCTTTGCACGCAATCTGCCGAAAAATCTGACGACGCATCTTACCACAAGCTTTGCTCGGTGTTTCTTTAGTCGTGCCGCTGTTCCTGATTGGCAAAGGTTTCACAGAATCTTGCTGCAAATGCCGGCTCCTCATGATTGGCAAACAGGTGAGCCGTATCACCGAAAGCATTCATGCGAAACAGTGCCACACCCTTTCGCCGTTCCTCGGTAATCAGAGAAGTAACAGAAGTTGGAGCCGCACAGAAGCCATGCCACAAGATCATAGGGGAAATCCCCAGCAGATGACTTAACATGACGCATGTAACGCCGAAGTGGCAGAAAAACGCCAATGTATCCTCATTGGGAGATACAGCATCATAATAATTGCCGTTCCGGACATATCCGTGCTTTGCCAGTACTTCGTCCAGCCCATTCCAGACACGATTCGCCTCATCGATCACATGTCCTTCCAGCATTGGCAAAGTTTCTGCCCAGCGGATATTGTCATAATATTTCGGCTCTGCGGTCCAGTCAGCAGGAAGCTGATCCCACGGAATACGAGGTTCTCCCGTGTGGAAATCCGGAATCGGTGCATGGAATTCCCGCAGCCACGCCAATTCTTCTGCTTCCCGCCCCATTTTTTTCAGTGTGCAGGAAGCCGTGTCTTTGGCACGCCCCAACGGAGAAACATAAAACGATTGAATTTTCAGTTCTGCCATACGCTGTGCCAGCAGTTCTGCTTCGTGCCAGCCTTTTTCCGTCAAAGAATCTTTTTCATAATCCGGATCACCATGACGAATCAATAAAATTTTCATCAGAAACCTCCTTTTATGGCAATACCGCACAAAGATTGTGCGACA
>NZ_KI260408.1:28856-145019 GCF_000468015.1 Ruminococcus callidus ATCC 27760
GCCAGACGCTCTTTGTGCGGTATTGCCTTATGTGCTGTGGTTCATGATTATAGAATGACAACTGCCTGATAGCCCATTTGTGCATATCGTGCTTCCACCACGCTGCGTTTATAGGCAACCAGTCCCTTGCTCTGGTACGGATCATTCATGTAGTAATATTCCGCATCATAGCCTACCAGCACCAGACAATGCTCATGCCGTTTCCAAGTGAACAATTGACCCGTTTCCGGAATGACCCACTGTCTGCCGTTGTCCACATTTACCATGTTAATTGAAGCCCAAACCGCCACTGGAATACCATTGTCAATATAATCCGTCAGCAGGGACGTGAAAGCAGTACCAGTCAGATTCTTTGCAGTCTTGCCGTTTCCAAGAATCTTGTTCATGGCTTTTGTAAGCACCGGAGCATAGCAGCCAAACCCGCTGGAAGAACGCGGATCTCCCACAAACTTGCTGTTGGGGTCTGGTCCGTACTGTATACCGTTTTTCCATGTAAAGCCGCCCTTATCCAGATACTTATCCACAAAATCGGCAACGCTGACGTTGTAGCCGGCGTTTTGCAACAGCATGACAGCACTGGCACTTTCACAGCCGGTAGGGAATCCACTCTGGCTGATATATTTTACTGACAACTGCCGCTTTGTGATAACGCCGTTGCTATCAGTGGTAATACCATTTACTGTTTTACTGCATTGCAGAATGCCGGTATCGTCCGCAAAAAGGTAAGACTTTCCGTCAATCACCGTGACACCATGAGCCGGAATGCCATCTTTCTGAAAATAATATCTGTTCTTATCAATGTCCAGCCAGCCGATTGCCATGGAACCGTCTGCCTGAAAATAATAGCTGAAACCATTGGCAGCTTTTTGCCAGCCGATGACCGCAGAACCGTCTGTCCGGAAACAATATCGTTTGCCGTCAATTGTCTGCCAGCCAGTGCAAAGCTGGGCATCTGCTCCGAAATAGTACAGCTTGCCATTTTCTTTCAGCCAGCCAGTCTTTGCAGCACCGTCTTCCTGAAAATAATAGGTGGCACCACTAATGCTTTGCCAACCAGTGACCATAGAACCATTTTTTTCGTCAAAATAATATGTCTGGTTGTTCTGATAGAACCAGCCTCTGTGGAATGCACCGTTATTGTAATAATAGCGAGTCGTGCCATCCGGCATCTTCTGCATGCCCTCTTGAATAGCACCGTTTTCTTCCGAGAACGGATAATATTCTCCGTCTACCTGCTCCAGACCAGTATATTTTCCCTTTTCTTCGGAAATATAATAATTCCGGTTGTTCCAGTTGATCCAGCCGAACGTGATCGCACCGGTTTCCGGATCGTAAAAATACCGCTTACCGTCAACTGTCTGCCAGCCAGTGTGCAACGCTCCGTCTTCATAGAACCAGTAGGGAGCACCGTCGATCTCATGGATCCCGCCTTTCAGCACTGCACCATCTGCTTCGGCGTAGTAGATCGGGCTGCCTTCTTCCGCACGAAAGAAACCGGTCTGCAAAACACCGTCTGCATTGAAGAAATACCGGCGGGAAATGTTGTTATTCTCCAAAACCAGCCAACCGGTTTGTTTACCAGTGTCTTCTTGAATGTAGTACCGGCTGCCGTTCCAGTCCAGCCAGCCGAACTGTGATTCCCCAGTTTCTTTGTCATAGTAGTATCGATTCCCATTGACAGTCTGCCAGCCGGTAAGCAGTACACCACTTTCCGAAAACACGTAATATTTTCCGTCAATTTCCTGTGTGCCAGTCAGCTTATTGCCATCGGTATCATAGTAAATAATAGAACCGTCCGCCTGATGCACCCAGCCTGTAGTCAACTGCTCCGACTGTGTTGTTGCGGTGGCAACCGGCGGGATCGTTTCTATTGTTTCATCTGCATACGCAGGAGTTGTCAGAAGCGACAATCCCAGAATCGCCGCGGCAACAGTTCCTGTCCCAATCCATATTTTTTGCATGTGATGCATGAGTGTATCCTTTCGCTGTCCATGTTGCATGTAAATGTTTCTAACTACTATTATACGAGAACAAAATTGCGTTGTCAATGCTTTGCGAATTTTCAGCATATTTCTCAAAAATGAGTAGGGTTTTCACCAGAAAAGCTGTCACTTTTTCAGGAATCCAGAATCGGAAAATCGTTCTTTCCGCCTTGACATTTTCACATCTTTCTGCTATGATAGATACTGGACAGTATTCCCCATGGGAAATTGTACTATTCTCTGTTTGGAGGAATTGATTTATGAAACAAACGGTACAGACGCTTCAGGCGATGAAAGAACGGGGAGAAAAAATTGCGATGCTCACCTGTTATGACTACACCACCGCGAAGCTGATGGACGAAGCCGGCATGGATATGCTGTTAGTCGGCGACTCGCTGGGGAATGTAATCCTCGGCTATTCCGACACCATTTCTGTGACTATGGAAGACATGATCCACCATACCGCTGCGGTTTCCAGAGGTGTACAGAATGCTATGGTTGTAGCAGACATGCCGTTTTTGTCCTATCAGACCTCTGTTTATGACGCAGTTGTCAACGCTGGCAGGCTGATGAAAGAGGGCAGAGCCGGTGCTGTGAAGCTGGAGGGCGGCAAGCTGGTATGTGAACAGATTCGTGCCATTGTCAACGCTTCCATTCCGGTAGTAGCACATCTGGGGATGACGCCACAGTCTGTCAACACGCTGGGCGGATTCAAAGTACAGGGCAAAACTGCTGATGCAGCAAGGCAGCTGCTGGAAGATGCCAAAGCGGTAGAGGAAGCCGGAGCCTTTGCATTAGTCATGGAGTGTGTGCCGGCAAAGCTGGCTGCATTGGTCACCAAGACACTGCATATTCCCACAATTGGCATTGGTGCCGGAGCAGGCTGCGACGGACAGGTACTGGTATATCAGGACATGCTGGGCATGTTCTCGGACTACCGTCCGAAGTTTGTCCGGAAATTTGCCGAAGTCGGAAAAGTGATGCAGGAAGCATTCGCGTCGTACCGCAGTGAAATACAAGAGGGGAATTTTCCCACAGAAGAACATTCGTTTGCCATTTCTAACGAAGTAATGGCACAGCTGGAACAGGAGGCACAAGCATGAAAATCGTAGAAACAGTTGCAGAAGTACGGGAACAAGTCAAGGCTTGGCGAAAAGAGGGACTGACCGTCGGATTGGTTCCTACCATGGGTTACCTGCACGAAGGGCATCAGAGCCTGATTGCGAAAGCCTGTGCACAGAATGACCGTGTTGTGGTCAGCATCTTTGTCAATCCGACCCAGTTCGGACCCAACGAAGATCTGGAAAGCTATCCGCGGGATCTGGAACACGATGCTGCACTCTGCGAGAGTACTGGTGCCGCACTGATCTTCCACCCTACACCGGAAGAAATGTATCCCAAGGGATTTTGCAGCTTTGTGGATATGAACGTTCTCACCAAAGAGCTCTGTGGCTTGAGCCGTCCGGTACACTTCCGCGGTGTCTGCACCGTTGTGTCCAAGCTGCTGCATATCGTCCAGCCGGACAAAGCCTATTTCGGCGAAAAAGATGCCCAGCAGTTGGCGGTTATCCGCCGTATGGTGCTGGATTTGAATATGAACGTAGAAATCGTCGGCTGCCCTATTGTGCGGGAAAGTGATGGCCTGGCAAAGAGTTCCAGAAACACTTACCTTAGTCCTGCGGAACGCAAAGCCGCACTGGTGTTAAGCAAGAGCATTTTTGCCGGAAAGCAGCTGGCAGAAGCCGGAGAAACTGATGCAGCAAAGCTGGTACAGGCAATGACCAAGATCATCGAAGCCGAGCCGCTGGCAAAAATCGATTATGTAAAAGTTGTTGACCTGATGACTATGCAGCAGATTCCGAAGCTGGACAGACCGTTTCTGGCAGCAATTGCGGTTTATATCGGAAAGACACGTCTGATCGACAACTTCATGATGCAGGCAGGAGGTACCGCTGAATGAATATCACCATGCTGAAAGGCAAGATTCACCGTGCTACTGTAACACAGGCAGAACTGAATTATGTGGGCAGCATCACTGTGGATGCAGATTTACTGGACGCTGCCGGCATTCTGGAATATGAAGCGGTACAGGTGGTCAACATCGCAAATGGCAACCGCTTTTTGACATATACCATTGCCGGTGAACGGGGCAGCGGTGTGATCTGCCTGAACGGTGCTGCTGCACGGCAGGCACAGACCGGCGATAAGGTGATTTTGATGTCCTATGCTCAGGTAACACCGGAAGAAGCCAAAACCATGCAGCCGAAAGTTGTTCTGGTGGACGAGCACAACGCCGTGGCAAAAATCTCCCACTATGAAAAACACGGCGAACTGGCATAAGGCGGTGAGAACATGCTGCAGGGAAAAACAGTCGTTCTCGGCGTAACCGGAAGCATTGCGGCTTATAAGATCGCTTCTCTTGCCAGCAAACTGGTAAAGCTGCATGCTGATGTGCATGTGCTGATGACACAGAACGCAACAAATTTTATTACGCCGATCACTTTTGAAACACTGACCGGAAACAAATGTCTGATCGATACCTTTGACCGAAACTTTCAGTTTGATGTGGCACATGTCAGTTTGGCAAAAAAAGCAGATGTCATGCTGATTGCACCGGCTTCCGCCAACGTGATCGGAAAAATCGCCAACGGAATCGCTGATGACATGTTGACCACAACTGTTATGGCAAGCACCGCACCGGTGTTGATTTCGCCTGCCATGAATACTCACATGTACGAGAATCCCATTGTGCAGGACAACCTGCAAAAGCTGGAACGATTCGGTTACAAAATCATTGCACCGGCTGTGGGAATGCTGGCGTGCCATGACGTGGGAGCGGGAAAAATGCCGGAACCGGAAATGCTTCTGGATTGGATTCTGCGGGAAATCGCCTGCAAAAAAGACTTGCAGGGCAAAAAGATACTGGTCACTGCGGGGCCAACACAAGAAGCTGTAGATCCGGTGCGTTACCTGACAAACCATTCCACCGGTAAAATGGGATATGCACTGGCACGATGTGCCATGCTCCGCGGAGCAGATGTGACACTGGTAACTGGTCCTACGGCAATCACACCGCCGCCTTTTGTACAAACTGTTGCTGTGACCTCTGCAGAGGAAATGTATCAGGAAGTGACCAAACGGGCTGCGGAACAGAATGCCATTATTATGGCGGCTGCTGTGGCAGACTACCGTCCGGCAACAGTTTCTGCGGAAAAACAGAAAAAACAGGCAGGAGATGCAGTCTTACCGCTTTCCCGTACCAAGGACATTCTGGCATATCTGGGCGAACATAAGCCAGCAGGACAGTTTCTCTGCGGCTTCTCTATGGAAACCCAGCACATGCTGGAAAATTCCAGAGCCAAACTGAAGCAAAAACACTTGGATATGATCTGTGCCAACAATCTAAAAGTTGCTGGTGCCGGCTTTGGAACCGATACCAACGTAGTAACACTGATACAGGCTCAAAAAGAACAAGAATTGCCGCTGCAATCCAAGGAAGCTGTGGGACACGCAATTTTAGATGTCATTGCAAAGACGTTATCATAAGGAAGCACTGCATAAAGCCCGCCTGACGGCTTTGCACGCAATCTGCGTGCAGAATTTCTGTACAATCCGCCGAAAAATCTGACTACACATCTTACGCACAAGCTTTATGCAGTGTTTCTATAACAAAAAAGTCTTGCAATTCCAAAGAAAACATGCTATAATATCATTTATCCGTAGGAGTTTATTTTACCTTCCAGTTCGCTCTGAAAGATACAAGGCAAACTCTGCTGGCACTCCGAAAAGGGAATGCCGAAAAAATCAGCAGAATCGGCAAATTGCCGAGTTCTCACAGAAAGGCAATGCAATATGAAAAAACGTAGTTTAAAATTTCTGGCACTGGGCATCAGTGCTGTTATGATGATGGGAACCCTCGGAGCCTGCGGTTCGTCCAAGTCGGATTCTTCTACAGCAGACGGCAGTTCTTTTGTCATCACACTGTATCCGGACGAAGCACCGATCACTTGTGAAAACTTTGAAAAGCTGGTCAAGGACGGCTTTTATGACGGTCTGAAGTTCCACCGTGTAGTAGATGGTTTTATGGCACAGGGCGGCGATCCGAGCGGTGACGGTACCGGCGGCAGCTCTGAAACGATCAAGGGCGAATTCTCTCAAAACGGCGTAGAAAACAATCTTTCTCATACCCGTGGTGTAGTTTCCATGGCAAGATCCAACGATCCGGACAGTGCTTCCAGCCAGTTCTTCATCTGCTATTCTGATGATGACACATTTCTGGACGGACAATATGCTGCATTCGGAAAAGTTACCGAAGGTATGGACGTAGTAGATTCTTTCCTGAAGGTAGAGCGTTCTCTGGGTTCAGACGGTGCACAGTCCTCACCGAATCAGGACATTGTTATGGAAAAGGTAAAAATGATTGACGACGATTCTGACGGCAATCCCCGCGTAGAAATCACCATGAATGATTTTCTGAACGAATAAGTCATTTTTATTGTTCAAAAGAATGATTTGCAGCAGGCACGTATCCATTTGATCGTGCCTGCTGTTCTGTCACAAGCTAGGAGGAAAGCAATTATGCATAACGTTGCACGTTTTTTTGAAACCATGCAGAACAGCCGCGTGGCATTTATCGGAACCGGTGTTACAAATGGAGATATTATCCGCCTGTTTCGCAAAAAGGGCATTGATGTTACTCTGCTGGACCGCAAGAATCCGGAACAGCTGGGAAAAGTCTACACAGAATTTGAATCTCTCGGAGTCAAATTCTGTCTGGGGGACAGCTATCTGGATTCCCTGACTGATTATGATGTAGTTTTCCGTTCACCAGGCATGTACTATCACAACGAAAAATTGCAGGAAGCACGCAAAAAGGGCGTTGTTATCACCTCCGAAATGGAAGTATTCTTCTCTCTCTGTCCGTGCAAGATCTATGCCGTGACCGGTTCAGACGGCAAGACTACAACCACCACACTGATCTCAGAGTTCCTGTCCCATGCTGGCTTTCGTGTACACAAGGGAGGCAATATTGGTCGTGCTCTGCTGCCGATTATTGAAGAAATCCGCGAAGATGATGTGGCTGTCGTAGAACTTTCCAGCTTTCAGCTGCTGTCCATGCGGCAGTCGCCGGATGTTGCAGTCATTACCAATATCGCTCCGAATCATCTGGACGTACACGGTACGATGGAAGAATATATCTATGCCAAAACCAATCTGATTGCACATCAGGATGCATTCTCTAGAACCATTCTGAATCTGGACAACGAACCCACTATGCATCTGGCATCAATGGTTCGCGGCACGCTGACTACGTTTTCCCGCAGAACCAAACCGGAATTCGGCACCTATCTGCGGGAAGATGGTATGCTGTGCTTTACCAAAGACGGCAAGGACACACCGGTTGTCCACATGAATGACATTCGGATTCCGGGCATGCACAATGTAGAAAACTACCTGGCTGCAATCAATGCCGTATGGGGCACAGTTTCTGTCGAAGATATACAGTATGTGGCAAAGAATTTCGGCGGTGTAGAACATCGTATCGAATTCGTCCGCGAACTGGACGGTGTCAAGTGGTACAATGACAGCATTGCCACCAGTCCGACACGTGTACTGGCTGGACTGCGTTCTTTCCAACAGAAACTGATTGTCATTATGGGCGGATATGATAAGAAGATTCCTTTTGAACCAATGGCAGATACCGTCTGCAAACAGGTGAAGCTGGTATTGCTCATGGGCGTAACCGCAGATAAAATCGAAGCAGCGATCCGCGGCAGCCAGTTCTATCAGGAAGGTGCTCCGGAGTTGGTACATGTTGGCTCCATGGAAGAAGCAGTACAGGAGGCAAGAAAGCGTGCCAAGACGGGGGATATTGTTACACTGTCGCCGGCTTGTGCAAGCTTCGACCTCTATCCGAACTTTGAAGCAAGAGGAATCCACTATAAAAATCTGGTAAAGGAGCTGCACTGACATGGATTTGTTGAATTTGCTGGAACAGCTGACAGCAGCTTCCGGCGTGTCCGGCAGTGAAAACAGCATTGCTGCAGTGGCTCAGGAACTGCTAACACCGTACTGTGACACTGTTGAACAGCGACAGGGAAATGTCATCGGCATACTGGGCGAACGCCAAAGCGGCAAGCCACATGTGCTGTTAGATGCCCATATGGATCAGGTGGGCTTTCTGGTCACTGCGATTACAGAGGACGGTTTTGTCCGTGTTGGAAATGCCGGCGGGTTGGACTGTCGGTTCATGCCAGCACAGCGTGTCGTAATTCATGGAAAACAGGACATTGCCGGTGTGATTTGCTGTATGCCGCCGCACTTGCAGAACGGCGAAGAACATGTGCTCTCTGTCACAGAACTTGCAATTGATACCGGATATACCAAAGAAGAACTGGAGCAACTGGTAGAAGCAGGAGATACTGTTTCTTTCGATATGCCGCTTGTACCGCTGCAATCCGATTTTGTATGCAGCCGTTCTCTGGACGACCGCTGCGGCATGGCTTCTATTCTCTATGCTCTGTTTCTGATACAGGGAGAAGAACTGCCATGCAGCTGCTCCATTCTGTTTTCCACACAGGAAGAAACCAGCGAACGCGGTGCCACGATCGGTGCCTATGACATTGAGCCGGATATTGCCCTCGCTGTAGATGTGACATTTGCACTGGAACACAACGGTGATGCCACAAAATGCGGCAGCATGGGAAAAGGTCCGATGATCGGCATTTCTCCTTCTCTTTCCCGTAAAGTTACTGATGATTTAATTGCAGCAGCAGATGCAGAAAAAATCGCATGGCAACCGGAAGTGATGTCCGGCAGAACTGGTACCAATGCAGACTGCTTTTCTGTCACAAAGGGCGGCGTTTGTGCCGGAACGGTATCCATACCGCTGCGGTATATGCACACACCGGCAGAAGTAATTCAGATCTCTGATGTGAAAAAAAACGGTGAACTGCTGGCTGCTTACCTTAGGAGGTGCGGAACATGCTGAACCATTTTGAAACCCTGTGTAATCTCTGTGCATCGTCCGGTGACGAATCAGAAGTTCGCAATTATATTCTCTCTGTCCTGCGGGAACGAAAAGATGTTACGTGGGAAATCGACCCGCTGGGCAGTTTGCTGGTACAAAAACAGGGAAAAAAACGTGCTCCGCACAAGCTGATGATCAGTGCCCATATGGATGAAGTCGGCATGATCGTCACTCACGTCAACTCCGACAGCACATACTGTCTGGAAGCAGTCGGCGGCGTAGATGCATCAGTTGCACTGGGACGGCAAGTGCTGGTCGGTGAAGAGCATCTGCATGGTGTAATCGGTACAAAGCCGGTGCACCTGTTGTCTGCGGACGAAAAGAAAAAATTGCCCAAGTGGGACGAACTTGTTCTGGATATGGGTATTCTGCCGGAAGCAGAACGGCGGACAGCAGCCCGCGAGGGAACTTATGTCTATTTCGCTCCAAACTTTACCCGCATGGGAAAAAGCCGTGTTTGCAGCAAGGCAATTGATGACCGTGCAGGTTGTGCTATGCTGCTGCACCTGCTGGAGCAGGAAGCCCCCTACGATTTTACCGCTGCTTTTCTGGTGCAGGAAGAAATCGGACTGCGTGGGGCAAAAGCGGCAGCCTATACAGTCAATCCGGAATTTGCTCTGGTTCTGGAAGCCACCACTGCCGCAGACATTGCCGGTGCAGAGGGTGATGCAAAAGTGTGCAGTCTGGGCGAAGGTCCGGTAATATCCTTTATGGATCGCGGTGCAATTTATGATAAGGAATTATACCGTCTGGCATTTTCCATCTGCGAAAAAAACAAGATTCCGTGCCAAACCAAATCCCGCATTGCCGGCGGAAATGACAGCGGTGCAATTCATGCCAGCCGCGGTGGTGTACGGACACTGGCAATATCTTTGCCTTGCCGTTATCTGCATTCGCCGTCTTGTCTGGCGGATTTGAAAGACCTTGATGCTTGCACGGCTTTGCTGCCGCTGCTGATAAAATCCATAATGGAAGAAGTTTCATCGATATGATACAACAAATCACTGCATTTTCAGCAGCGGAAACCGCAATTCTAGAACAAAGCTGGCGTGGCAGACAAATGCTTGCCTATCAGAAAGCATACGGCGGCAGCTACGATTTCTGCCGCTTCTTTCGGGTGACAGGCTGTGGCGGCACTGGCTGGCTGTTTTTGTTTAATGCAACCCTGCTGATCTGCACCGAAGGAGATGTGCCGGAAGAAGAAATCTGCACATTCACTGCTATGCATCTGCCGTTTCGGGTGGAGTGTCCGGCATCGTTGCTGCCGATCCTATCGCAGATTCCAAACTATCAAAAACTCCACCGTTCCACATTTCAGCTAACGCCTTCAGAGCCCTCACCGGTATTCTGTCCAGAGGACATTAATGACACGCCCAAGCTGCAAGATGTTTATCAGATCTTGCAGGAAGGATTTCCCAATTTGTTGGAATATTCGCTCTGGCTGACAGACGTTTCGCATCGCTGCCGTCACCATATGAGTCAGGTGCTGACCTATAAGAATAGTTCTACGCTGACACTGGTGTACGACTGGAAAGGACATGTGCTGGTGGGACAAGTTGCCACAAAACTTGCACAGCGTGGAAGCGGTTATGCACGGGATTTCCTGCGGTGGATCGCTGGAGAACTGGCACGAGAGGGCAAACAGGCTGCTCTGTTTGCATTGGATGTGCGAATCAGCTTTTATCGGGAAATCGGATTTCAGGAAATTGAATCGGAATATGTATTGGAACGACAGGATATTCCCAAAGAACAGCAAGAAAAAGGAGCACTGTAAGCTATGCAGATTCAAAAATTTTTTCCCATTGACGACAGGCTTGCTGCGGCAGCAGAAGCCGCAGAGAAAAGCTGTGCAGCCGACTTTGCCAGAATCGAGGATAACGCTGCCTATAATGGTGCCAAAGTCTTGGCTGCTTTCCAGAAAAGCCGTGTCAGTGAACCTTGTTTCTATGGCACAACTGGTTATGGCTATGGCGATCAGGGCAGAGAGGTTCTGGATAAAGTCGTAGCAACTGCATTTGGCACAGAAGATGCACTGGTACGGCATAATTTTGTTTCCGGTACGCACGCTCTGACAGTGGCACTGTTTGGTATTCTCCGGACAGGAGATACGATGGTTTCTCTGACTGGCAGACCTTACGACACATTAGAGGGCGTAATCGGATTGAACGACGATACCCAGAGTGGCTCTCTGAAAAATTTCGGCGTGACCTATCGGGAAGTGCCGCTTTTGAAAGACGGTACACCGGATTATGAGGCAGTTCCTGATGCCGTTCGCGGAGCAAAAGTTGCCTATATTCAGCGTTCCCGTGGGTACTCTCTACGACCGGCACTGACCGTAGCAC
Organism: Ruminococcus callidus ATCC 27760; assembly: GCF_000468015.1. Classification (GTDB taxonomy): domain Bacteria; phylum Bacillota; class Clostridia; order Oscillospirales; family Ruminococcaceae; genus Ruminococcus_C; species Ruminococcus_C callidus. Next base: position 40,211 of record NZ_KI260408.1, read on the forward strand.
AAATCCAACGGCTGGCAGAACTGGTTCGCAGCACAAATCCAGACGCAGTCATTATGGTGGATAACTGCTACGGCGAATTCGTAGAAACCAGCGAGCCGGTAGAAGTTGGCTGTGATCTGATGATCGGTTCCATGATTAAAAATGTTGGCGGCGGTATTGCCCGCACCGGCGGCTATATTGCCGGAAAGGAAGCCCTTGTGCAGCAGTGTGCAGAGCGTCTGACCTGCATCGGTATGGGCAAGGAAGTAGGCTGTTCACTGGACATGAATCGGGAATTGTATCTCGGCTTCTTCCATGCACCGGATACCACGGCAAATGCATTAAAAACCGCAGACTTTGCAGCTGCTCTGTTCGGCAGCTTTGGCTTCTCCTGCCACCCACCAGTAGGTACAACACGTGGGGACATTGTAGAAGCGATCTGTCTGGGGGATGAAGCACATCTGACTGCATTTTGTCAGGGAATCCAGCAGGGTTCTCCCGTGGATTCCTTTGTAGTACCAGAGGCGTGGGATATGCCAGGCTATACCAGTAAAGTCATCATGGCAGCTGGTGCGTTTACCATGGGAGCCTCCATTGAATTGTCTGCTGATGCTCCGATTCGGGAGCCATTTGCAGTCTGGATGCAGGGTGGCATGACCTATACTTCCGGAAAGATCGGCGTGCTTCTGGCAGCACAAAAGATGCTGGATCAAGGATTGATTTCGCTCTGATACCGAAAAACAGTATCAAATCTATTACAAATGGATACAATTTGAACAGGATCAAATGAAATTTCAGGGAAAACAGTTGACATCGCTTAGAGTTGCTGGTAAAATATAATTTGCAGAATTTGAATTCCTAACAGATTTCCAAATCCAGGAATTTTAATAATAAAACCTGCCGAACCAAAAAACAGGAGGTATCGCTTTGGGAGAACGGAAATTATGCTATGGCTGCATGGAACGCACAGAATTTTCTGGCGGAGTCTGCCCCAATTGTGGATATTACGACAACGCTCCGAGTGACCCGTCTTTTATCATTCCGGGAACAAAACTCAATAATCGTTATATTGTCGGTGTGACACTGTCTGTCAACGGAGAAGGTATCACTTATCTTGCGTATGACCAATCCATTGGCTGTAAAGTATATCTGCGGGAATATATGCCACCAAATCTGTGCAATCGTGTCAGCGGTTCACCTGTGATCAGCGTGATTCCGGCACGGCTCGCACAATATAAGGCACTGATGGCAGAATTCACCGAACTGCATAAATCACTGGCACGGCTTCGCGGACAAGTGCATGTCAATACAGTGGTAGACCTGTTTGCAGAAAACAATACTACTTATGTGGTAGATGAATATATCCAGAGTGTCCGCTTTGTAGACTACCTGAAAGATAATGCCGGGGAATTGACATGGGGACAGCTTTCACATATGCTACCGCCGCTGCTGACAACACTGAGTCTGCTACACAATTCCGGCGTAGTGCACCGTGCAATTTCACCAGATACTATTTATGTAACAGATAAGGGCGAATTACTGCTGACAGCATTTTCTATTGCCGCAGTCCGCACTGCCAATACGGAACTGGAATGCGAAATTTACAATGGATACGCTGCACCGGAACAGTACTCTGCCAACGGACAGCAGGGCACATGGACAGATGTCTATGCTGTATGTGCGGTCATTTACAGAGTTCTGACCGGCTCTATGCCGCCCTCTGCAATCAGCCGTATGGAAAATGACAATCTGGTTGCACCGGCAGTTCTGAACCCCAACATTCCTCGTCATGTTTCCAATGTAATCATGCAGGGACTGAACCTGAACGGAACAGAACGTACCAAAACGGTAACCGAATTGGTAACTCGTTTGTTTGACGAACATGCAGAGGAAGAAGATGCCATTTATGGCGGTTTCGACAATGGTGGCTACGGACAGCAACCATATGCAAACCAGCAGCCTTATGCAGATGAACCGTATTCGGAATATCCGGAACAGCCTTATGATGACCAGAACTATCCGAATTATGATACTGGCTATTCTGATGATTACGCCTATGATGATTATCAGGAAGAAGATAATTATCGCCAGCCGCAAAAGGCAGGAGCAGTAGATCGTCTGCGTGTTCCGATCATTGTGGGAATTGTCTTGCTGTTGATTTTGCTGATTGTGGTATTCGTGGTAGCTGGTGACCTGTTCAAAGGAGATTCTTCCGAATCCAGTAAAACTACAACAGCAATTTCTGAAACTACTGCTGTTTCTGAAACACAGGAAGTGACTACAACGGCAGCAGTGGGTGACAGCGTGATGCCGCAGCTTCTGGGAAAGAACTTTGAGAATGCTAAAACGCAATACGCTTCGTGGATCACATTTGATGCAGAGGAAGTATTCAGTGACCAGTATGCTGCCGGACAGATCTGCTGGCAGGAATATGAAGTAGGCGATACTTTTGATTCATCTAAAAAAGTAAAAGTACAAGTCAGCAAGGGCTCCGCAACAGTTGAGATTCCGTCTTACTCCGGAAGCGGACACAACTCTTACGGAGAAAAACTGGACGAACTCAACATTCCTTATACTGAATCTGCAGAGAGCAGTTCCGGCTATAGCAACGGCAGTGTCATCCGTATTGTTGTAACGAAAAACGGACAGGAAACTGATCTGGGGGCAGGAGATTCGATCAATCTGAACGACAAGTATCAGGTCATCGTATATTATGCCTATAATCCGGAACCGGAAACGACTGCACCACCGGAAACAGAACCTGTAGAAGAAACCACAGCTGCTCCTGCAGAAACTGTACCGGAACAGCCGCCTGCTACAGAACCAGCTCAAACCGCAGCACCAGCACAGTAATTCGGTTTTGAAAATTCAATAAATTAAAAAGGCGGAGCAAGTTTTCCCTTGCTCCGCCTTTTTAATTTGCGTATATCTAAGGAAATACGCTCATTTCTATCCACGTATCCGTGTGTTTCATTTTAAATATAATTTTTAAATCAAAGCAGCATAGAAACAGTATGCGTTTATGCAAATAAGTTATCCTTTAAAAAATTATATAAGGTGACAGTTTATTTTGAAATATTATATCATGCAAAAGAATAAAAAGCAAATGCCCTGATTTCTTTTTCATTATTCAAAACAAACAAAATCGAATAGAATTTCTGGAAAAATATATTGACATTGCACTTGAAGTGTGGTATGATATAAACAACGAAAGGGAACAGCGACAAGGAGCTGGCGAAAAGATCTAAGTTGAATGATTCCCGAGCGATAAGTTTCCCAAGGTTTAAGGTTCATTCCTTTTGCGGAAACGATTTTACATCAAAAGGGAGGGCGAGATCCGATGGCAAGTGAAGAATCACAGTTGGATATGCTGTCAATATCGGGTGAATCGCCGGTGATGCAGGATTAAGAACGTAGCGAGAAGTCAACTTCGATTGGCTGTGGGCACGTAAGAAATGATAAAAAAATCTGTAAGCTGGTTGCACCTGATGCATGACATTCGCAACTGTCTGCATGAAAAATCTGTTATTTGAATTGGCAGCATATATTTAATTTCGTGCGATGACGGCATGAAATCTCCGGCACATAGTTGCCTTTACATAGTATGCTGATCTCCCAAGTAACAATCTCAGGTGATTCCCATGAAGTAAAATGTTTTGATTTATCAGTCACTTCGAATGAAAAAGGTGATTCCCATGGAAAGAAAAGCTTTTCTTTGAAATATAACAGAAAAGGTGAGTCCCATGGCTTGATATTGTACTTGCAAAGATCATAGGAAACGTGTTCTATCGGAAAGGACGTGTTTAATGTGTGGCTTTTAAAAAGACGATTTGTATGGTACGAAACAACGTGAGGAGTGAGTCCAATCGAAACTGATGCGAAAGAATGAAAGTTCTTTCATAAAATGAACCGAATAAAAATGTCCGGAATGGAGGTCTACCGTTCCGGATTTTTTGTACCCGCAAAAAGCCGGACGAAGATGCACATTCGTCCGGCTTTCTATGTTTGATAGTATTTTCCCTGCCAGTTATCTGTCTGCTTCAGATGACGAGCAATCGCGTTTCGCACTGCAAGTTTATCCCTGCTCCATAGCGGAGCCATCAATCTGTCAGAAGCACCGTCACCAGTTAGCCGTTCCACTACAGTTTCCGGCGGCAGCAGGCTTAACTGTGCCGCAGTAATCTGCACGTATTCCTGCATGGAAAGTGGCTGTAATTTTCCAGCTTTCCACAGTTGCTCCAAAGGTGTATCCCGAAGAATATGCAGCAAATGGATTTTAACAGCATCAGGGCGTAATCTGCCAATCCCACGGGCTGTTTCCAACATATCTGCATCTATTTCTAACGGCAGCCCGTTGATTAAATGCACACAAATTCGAATCTTTCTCTCCCGCAGTGCGGCAAACGCCTTTTGAAAAACCGCAAAAGAATACCCTCTGTGAAAAAAACGTGCCGTTTTTTCGTGAATAGTCTGCAATCCCAATTCAACAGTCAGATGCGTTTTGTCAGAAATATTTTCCAAAACAGAAAGGATCTCCTCAGATAGACAGTCCGGACGGGTACCAATTGCAATTCCGACTACATCAGGCTGCTGCAATGCCTCTAAATAACAGCTTTCCAAGTAATGCAGATCCCCATATGTATTGGTGTGTGCCTGAAAATAAGCAATGATGCCTGCTTCAGAAATATGCTGCTGGATTCGCTGTCGTTCTTGTGCAAGTTGCTGTGTAACGGTGCCGCTATGGGTAAAATGCCCGCTGCCGCCGTCACAAAAGATACAGCCGCCGGTTCCGATAGTTCCGTCAATATTAGGGCAAGTGCAGCCAATGTCCAATACTGCTTTCTGTACTGGTCTGCCAAATGTCTGCTGATAATACGCCGATGCAGAAAAGTATCGTTCTGCCATAAAATATACCTCCAAACAGAAGAAACCGGCAGGGAAAAGGAGAGGAGACCTGCCGGTTTCAGTTCAATTTATAGGAACGTACAGGAACAAAAATTTGTTTTGCAGGTGTATGCGTGCATCCGCTGCAAAACCAAACTTTGAAAATGAAGATGATGAAAAAGAGGTTACCCGTTTGAAACGGTGGAAAGGAGTGATAGATTCCTGTACGAGTATGGTTGGTCCGCTTCTTGCAAGAAACGGTAAGAATATCAGCGGCACTCTTGCACCGTACTTATGCACATGTGAAACAATTGCTTCAAATGACGATGGTAACAGTATATCAGTGGTTTGTGATTGCCTTGTGAAAAGTGGCTGGAAATTATCTGAAAATCCCCTTCTGCGATTTTCCTGAAATTTCGGAATGGAATTCCGAAGGGCAAATTCAGAAAAAGCCTTGCTTTTTGCAGAAAATTCGAAAAAAATTCTTGCAAAGAAAAGTGAGTTATGCTATAATAAAGTGTAATGACCTTTTTCAATGGAATACAGAAACGGAGATAGAGAATTATGGAATGTCGGAACAATCAGACAATGACAGCAGTGACAGAAGCCATGCGGCATCAGTTACAACCCTATCTATTTCAAGATCGGGACGTTGTGCGTGCACATGTGCATAGTTTTGGCTGTCAGCTGAATGTTTCAGACGGCGAACGAATTCGCGGCATGCTGATCGAACTGGGCTATACAATGACCGATTCCTATGAAGATGCAGATCTGATTCTGTTCAATACTTGTGCCGTGCGGGAGAGTGCGGAAGATCGGGTATACGGCATTCTCGGCAATGTAAAAAAGTACAAAAAGGCAAACCCGAATCTAATTCTGGTGCTTTGCGGCTGTATGGCATCGGAAGAACATACAGCAGAATTTGTCCGGACACATTATCCCTTTGTGGATATTGTTTTCGGTACTGCTTCTCTCAGCCGTTTTCCACAGTTGCTTCTGGAACATTTTCAGGGAAAAAAGTTTGCCTGTGATACCGGCGAATACGACGCCATGTATGAGGGAATCGTACCGTCACGGGAGCACCCGTTCAAAGCTTCTGTCCCCATTATGTTCGGCTGCAATAATTTTTGCACATACTGTATTGTACCGTATGTTCGCGGACGGGAACGCAGCCGTGATCCGGAACAGATTTTAAATGAAGTCAAACAACTGGTAGCAGACGGCTATAAAGAAATCATGCTGTTGGGACAGAATGTAAACTCCTACGGAAAAGATTTGGAGCAGCCGCTGACCTTTGCACAGCTACTTCGAAAAGTCAATGCAATTCCGGGAGAATTTGTAGTTCGGTTTATGTCGTCACACCCGAAAGATGCTACGCCGGAACTGCTGGACACAATTCTGGAATGTCCGAAGATCGGGCACCATTTGCATTTGCCGGTACAAAGCGGCAGCGATGATGTGCTCCGCCGCATGAATCGCCGCTACACCGTAGAAAAATATATGGAGAGTGTCAACTATCTTCGGCAAAGAGATCCGGATTTTTCCTTGACAACCGATTTGATCGTTGGATTTCCGGATGAATCCGAAGCAGACTTTCAAGGCACACTGGATTTGATCCGAAGTGTGCAGTATGATAACATCTATACATTTATTTATTCCAAACGCCGCGGCACCAAGGCTGCGGAAATGGAAGATCACACCACAGATGCTGAAAAGAAAAATCGTATGGAGCGTTTGCTTGCCTTGCAGCGGGACATCGCTTCTGAACACAACAAACGCTTCATTGGCAGAACACTGCGAGTACTGGTAGACGGGGAGAGCAAGCGGAAAGGCAGACTGGTCGGAAAGGACAGTGCATTCATTATTGTGGAATTTTCCGGTGACCCCTCCCTGATCGGCACATTTCAGAATGTCAGAATTACAGAAGCCAGAAACTGGGCAGTACTTGGCGAACTGGTAGAGGAGGAACAGGCATGACAGAAGTAGAAGCTGCGGTAAGACAATTGGGCAAAGCAATTCAGGCAGACCCGCGTTATCAGGCGTATTGGAAAGCCAAAACCGATAATGATGCAGATACAGAACTGCAGGAAAATATACAGGCATTTAATCTGAAAAAAATGTCCTATCAGCATGAAACTAAAAAGCTGGAGGAAAACCGGAATCCGGAAAAATTGGAAAAACTGGAACAGGAGATACAGGCACTTTATTTGCAGATCATGGAAAACCCGAACATGCAGGCTTTTGATACTGCCAAGCAGGCAATGAATATGATGATGCAGGAAGTGGACACCATTTTGTCCCTGTGTGCAAACGGAGAAGATCCGGATCGGTGTCACCCGGATCTGACCAACTGCACTGGCAACTGTTCTTCCTGCGGCGGCTGTCACTGAACACCTGTCGCGAAACAAGTTCTGAAGTGATTATCGGAGGTGAATCCCATGAACTTAGCAGATGTCCCCAGAGAAAAACTTTCTCCTATGATGCAGCAGTATGCAGCGACCAAAGAAAAATACAGTGACTGTATCGTGTTTTTCCGATTGGGCGACTTTTATGAAATGTTTTTCGAAGATGCTATTCTGGTTTCCAGAGAGTTGGAACTGACACTGACCGGAAAAGAGTGCGGTCTGGAAGAACGGGCTCCCATGTGCGGCGTACCGTATCACAGTGTAGAACTCTATTTGAAACGTCTGGTGGATAAGGGATACAAGATCGCAATTTGCGAGCAGATGACAGATCCAGCATTGAGCAAAGGCTTGGTAGAACGTGATGTCATTCGTATTGTTACGCCGGGTACGCTGATCGAGAGCAGCATGCTGGAAGATGATTCCAATAACTATATCTGTACCCTGTATTACGGAAATGACGGTTCCTGTGCACTTTGCTTCGCAGACCTTTCCACCGGAGAAATGTCCCTGACAGTACCACAGGAAGCATCTGACCTTTCTGTCCGCATTATGGACGTGCTGTCCCGCTACATGCCGGCAGAACTGGTAATGAACAGTCAGGCACTCTCTTTGAAGTCCGTTATGGATTTTATCAAAGTTCGGCTGCAGTGTGCAGTTTCTCTGCGAGATGACATCTGCTTCGATCCGGTACAAAATCGGGAATTGGTATGCCAGCAATTCGGTGTTCCTTCCTTGGATTTGTTGGGCATGACAGAAGACGGTGCTGATGTCAGTGCTGTCTGTGGTATGCTGGATTATATTCGGGAAACTCAGAAGCGAAACATCGCACGTTTTGTTTCCATTGAAGTTGCAGACAGTGCTTCAGCAATGGGGCTGGACTTGAACGCCCGCCGCAATCTGGAGCTGACAGAAACCATTCGCAACAAGGAGCGAAAAGGTTCGCTGTTATGGCTGTTGGACGATGCCAGAACCGCTATGGGCAAACGGCTGTTGAAAACATGGTTGGAACAGCCGCTGGTGCAGCCCGTCAAGATCATGGCAAGACTGGACGCAGTAGATGCATTTGTCAAGAAAAGCCTTGTGCTAATGGAAGTCCGAGATCTGCTGAACAACGTCTATGATCTGGAACGTCTGATGACAAGAGTCATTTACCAGAAAGCCACTCCACGGGATTTGAAGTCACTCTCCATGACTGCCCAGCAGCTGCCGGAACTGAAAGCACAGCTACGACAGCTGGCAGGGGATTCCCGCTTGCTGGCAACGCTGGAGCAACAAATTTCGCCGCTGGAACGAGTGTGTACATTAGTAGAAAATGCAATCGTAGATGATCCGCCAATCACTTTGAAAGACGGCGGCGTGATTCGGGACGGCTTCCATGAAGAACTGGATCGGCAACGCCACATTATGAACGGCGGCACACAGATTATCGATGAAATTCTTCAGCGGGAAAAAGAACGTACAGGCATCAAGGGTTTGAAAATTGGCTATAACCGTGTCTTTGGCTATTATCTGGAAGTTACTCGTTCTTATTATGATTTGATTCCCTCGGACTATATCCGAAAGCAAACACTGGCAAACAGCGAACGTTTCATCACAGAAGAACTGAAAAATGTAGAGAATGAAATTCTCGGAGCCAAAGACCGCGTACTGCGTCTGGAAGAAGGCATTTTCTCCGAAGTGCGGGATTGCCTGGCTGCCATGCTGAAAAAAGTTCAGGAAACAGCAGCGGCAGTTGCACAAGTTGACGTGCTGGCTTCATTTGCCAATGTGGCAATTGAGAACGACTACACAAAACCGGAAATCGCAGTAGACGGCAGCATTCAGATTACCGGCGGCAGACACCCTGTTGTGGAACGCATGCTGACAGAGGAAATGTTTGTGCCGAATGACACCTATCTGGATACCAAAGCACAGCGTATGCTGATGATCACCGGACCAAATATGGCAGGTAAATCTACATACATGCGTCAGGTGGCGTTGATTACGCTAATGGCTCAAATCGGTTCTTTCGTGCCGGCAGAGTATGCCAAAATTTCTGTCGTGGATAAGATCTTCACACGTATCGGAGCATCAGATGATCTGACAGCCGGACAGAGTACCTTTATGGTGGAAATGAAAGAGGTTTCAGACATTTTGAATTATGCCACCAAGAACAGTCTGGTAATTCTGGACGAAGTAGGCAGAGGCACTTCCACGTTGGACGGTGTTAGCATCGCACGTGCTGTAGCAGAGTACATCAGCAGCCGGAAAATCGGCTGTAAAACTTTGTTCGCCACCCATTACCATGAACTACTGGATTTAGAACAAGAAATCGACGGGGTAAAAAATTACAGCGTTGCTGTCAAGAAGCACGGCGATACCATTCGGTTTCTGCGAAAAATCGTTCCTGGCGGCGTTGATGACAGCTACGGCATTGCTGTTGCAAAACTCGCAGGGCTGCCGGATCAGGTCGTCAAACGTGCCAAGGAACTGCTGGCAGAAATGGAAGCACAGACAGCAGTATCCGCCCCGAAGCAAACCGCACAGACTGGACAGATCAGTTTTGCAGCAATGCAGCAGGAACGGGCAATTGCCACCTTGCAAAAAACACATCTGGCAGAATTAAGTGATGCAGAATGCAGGGAACTACTGGCTGATCTCACATCGATGCTGTCCTAGTATGTAAACACGCTTTAATAAAAGTGTTCACATGTCCGCGGTAAAATACCGCTTAGAAAGAAGGTGTTTGTCATGCCGCATATTACAGTTTTGCGGAAAGAAATTTCTGAATTGATTGCCGCCGGAGAAGTCATTGAGCGTCCGTCTTCTGTTATCAAAGAAGTGGTGGAAAATGCAATCGATGCCGGAGCAAAACACATCACAGTGGAAATTCAGCATGGCGGTACCACTTACATGCGAATCGTAGATGACGGCTGCGGCATGGCACCGGAGGAAGTACCTACTGCTTTTCTCCGTCACGCCACCAGTAAAATTGCAGAAAAAACCGATCTGGATCACATTTTCACATTAGGCTTTCGCGGTGAGGCTCTGGCTTCCATTGCAGCAGTGGCAAAAGTCACAGTATTGACGAAGCGAAAAGAGGATGATTTCGGCACCAGCTACAGCATTTCCGGCAGTACAGCAGGAGAATTGGAACAGACCGGTTGTCCGGACGGGACAACACTTTTGATCCGCGACCTGTTTTACAATGTTCCGGTTCGGAAAAAATTCATGAAACGAGATGTGACCGAAGCAAACGCCGTCAGCCAGATCGTTCAGAAAATCGCATTGTCACACCCAGAAATCGCATTTCGCATGATACGGGATAACCGAACGGAATTCCGTACCGACGGCAGCGGTGACTTGTACACTGCAATTTATGCCATTCTGGGAAAAGAGTTCGCTCATGACTTGATACCGGTTTCTTATGAGGACGGCATGAATCAGGTGACTGGTTTTGTGGGAAAGCCTTTGTACTCCCGTTCCAACCGAACGTTTCAGAATTTCTTTATCAATGGCAGATATGTTCGATCCAGACAGTGCAGCGTAGCTTTGGAAAACGCCTATCAGAATTTGATCATGGTCGGAAAGTTTCCCACCTGCGTGTTGATGCTGCAAGTTCCGCCGGAACAGGTAGATGTAAACATTCACCCTGCAAAAGCAGAAGTTCGTTTTTCCAATGAAAAAGCAGTCATGGACAGTTTATTCTTCGCAGTGAAAAATGCCCTGATGAAAAACGGCTTGATTTATGAGTTTCAAATGGATCATGTTCCACAGCGGGATTGGACTGCACAGCCAGAACCTCAACAGGAATTTGTGCAACCAGCATTGCCGCAGATCTCAGAGCCAGAACCAGAAGTGCTCCTTCCGCCGACAGAAAAGCCAGCAGCAGAACCGGCACCGAAAGAAACGACAAGGGAAACTGTTGCCCCACTGGTCAGCACCGCTTCGGCAACCATTGCAGTTCCGCCAATCGTTCTTCCGGAAACAAAATTTCATGATGAAGAACTGGAAGAAACAGCATATACAGAACAAACCGAAAGATCTCGACCTGTGGAGCCGGTTTCCATTCCAGAGTTGTCTGAAGGAAAGTATGAGTTTCTCAACAGTCGTTCCTTTGCAGAAAATCCTGTATCAGCAGCAAAAGAAACACTCCCAGCAGTGCCAGAACCCAAGGCTCAAGAGCATGTACAGATTCACGTGCTGGGAGAAATTTTTGAGAATTATATCATTGCAGAAGCTGCAGAAGAAGACAAACTGCTGATTTTTGATAAACATGCCGCACATGAGCGAGTGCTCTTTGAACAGCTTCGCTCCGGAGCATCAAAGCTGACCAGCCAGATGTTGCTTCGCCCCAGCGAAACTTTGCTTTCCATGGAAGAGTTTTCAGCGGTACAGGAAAATCTTCCAAAGTTAGCAGAAATGGGATTTGCCTTTGATTGCAGTAGTCCGCCGCAATTGCGGGCAACTGCCGTGCCGTCTTTCGTACTGCCACTGAATATTGATGAGGTTGTCACAGAGATCGCACATAACCTAGTACTAGGAAAACGCGATCCGCAGGTACACACTTTCAACGATACTCTGCACACCATTGCCTGCAAATCTGCCATTCGTTCCGGCGATCATTCCACCATACAAGAATTGCAGAAGCTGGCACAGCAAGTATGGGACGATGAAAATGTCCGACACTGTCCGCACGGCAGACCGGTAATGTTTGTGATTCGAAAATACGATCTGGAAAAACAATTCCGGCGGAGGGTATAGGTCATGACAGATTCAGAAAAAATACCAGTACTTGCAGTGGTTGGCCCCACGGCATCCGGAAAAACTTCACTTGGCGTGATGCTGGCAAAAGCATATCATGGAGAAGTTGTTTCCGCAGATTCCATGCAGATCTATCAGGGACTGAATATTGCAACGGCAAAGCCCACACCGGAAGAGCAAGAGGGTGTGCCGCATCATCTGATCGGCTGTGTCCCTGTGAATGCCACATTCAGCGTTGCAGACTATCTGGCGTTAGCAAAACCGACAATTGCAGAAATCTATCACCGAAAGCACCTGCCCGTCCTTGTCGGCGGAACTGGCCTTTACGTTTCATCATTGCTTTCCAACGTGCAGCTGGCTCCAACTACGCAGGACGCTGCACTACGGCAAAAATTTCTGGAATACGCCAAAGAGCACGGCAACATTGCACTGCATGACCAGCTAAAAGCATTGGATCCAGAAGCCGCAGCGGAAATCCACCCTAATAATCTGGTGCGTGTGATACGTGCACTGGAGGTTTGTACGCTGACAGGAAAAACATTCACCGCATGCAAAGCCGAAAGTCACCAGATCCCAAGTCCTTATCAATCCCTGATCATCGGCCTGACTTATGAACGGTCGGTGCTTTACGAACGAATCAATACACGGGTGGATCAAATGATAGAACAAGGCATGATCGAAGAAGCTTATCATGTGTATCAAAACGAAGCACTTCGGACTGCTTATCACGCAATTGGCTATAAGGAACTGATTCCATATTTTGAAAAAAAGATGCCATTGCAGGCGTGTATCGACAAAATTAAACAGGAAACCCGCAGATATGCCAAAAGACAGTTGACATGGTTCCGCAAAAATGATCGAATTCAGTGGATTATTTTAGACAAATCTGACAAGAAACCAGAAATTATGGAAAAGTGTCAAAAAATTATAGCCAAGTCCGGAGAAATGTGCTATAATATAAATTGAGCATTTATATACAAAGAGAAAATGAATGCAAAGCGCATTCGGTATTTTTCGCTCAAAGAAAAGGAGTCTAACAATGAACAACAAAAACATGAACCTTCAGGACGTATTCCTGAATCAAGCCCGAAAGGATCACATCGGCGTTACAATTTTTCTGACAAACGGTTTTCAATTTAAGGGCATTGTAAAAGGGTTTGACAGCTATATTGTCATTCTGGAATGTGACGGAAAACAAAACTTGGTATACAAACACGCCATTTCCACCATTATTCCCATACGTCCTGTTTCCATTTTAGAAAGTGATTCTGTAGAATGATGCAAAAGCATCTGGAAATCCGTTGGTTTTGTGAGGTGATCTGCATATGAATTCCAGCAATAAAATGAATAATGTGCTGTTAGTGCTTCTGTCGGCTTCTGTCATTGCTACATTTGGCACGATCATCTTTCACCTTGTGGACACTAGCTATGAAACAGAAACAGCCATGCGTGCCAAAGCAGATGAATCCAAATTCTTCGAGGGCGTCTATGTACGGGACGAAACAGTACTGACTTACAGCGACACTGGTGCAATCAGTTATCAAGTACCGGACGGAGGAAAAATTGCAGTCAATGATGTGATTGCCGAAATTTATCCGGACGAGAGCACCATTGAAAAAAAACAACAGGCAGAGGCATTACAGGAAAAGCTGAATGTTTTGGAACGTATCTCCAATCCCGGAACGCTGGAACAAGCACAGCCTGCGGATTTATCCCGCCAGATTTCTCAGTACTACGAAGAGATGATTCAGAATCGAAACGCTGGAAATCTCTCCGGCATGGCAGCCGCAGAACAACAGTTTATGGAATCCTGCAGCACATATCAGATCGTTGTCAGCAAGGGAACCGTTTCTTTTGCACAGCAAATTTCTGATTTGACTGCACAGATACAGACTTTGCAAAGCGAGGAAGCAACACCCATAGACACTATTACATCAGATAGTTCTGCCTATTTTGTCAGCCATGTGGATGGGCTGGAGTCTGTACTGACTGCGGAAAATCTGGCAAATATCACGCCAGAACAGATTCAGGATATTACTAAAAAAAGTAGCGAAAATAATCTCCAAACGAATCAAGATCAAAACACAGTGGGAAAATCCATTGCACAGTACGGCTGGTACATGCTTGGAATTATTGATAATCAGGATCAGAAATATCAGGTCGGTGATTCTGTCAAGATTCGTCTGATGACGTCTTCCGCAACAGCAGATGCCACCATTCAGGAACTCCGAAATACCGGAGAAGACGGCAAGGTCATGGTGGTTTTATACAGCGATATGCTAACATCGGACTTTGTACAGAATCGAACTGAAAATGTCGAAATGATTCTTGGAGAATATGAGGGCATCAAGGTGCCGCGGAGTGCGATCCGTTTCAAAGACGTAGAAGAAACCGTCACTGATGAAGAAACCGGCGAAGAAAAAACACAGACCGTGAACAGCCGGGGCGTTTATGTGCAGGACGGTGAAAAAGTGGAATTCCGACGTCTGGATGTAGTTTACGAAGGCAAAGACTATGTGCTTTCTAAACTGAATGCAGGCGATGGTTATTTAATGCTTTATGATTCCATAATTGTAGAAGGGATTGATGCAAATGGAAACTAATTTTGCTTATATCGACGAAAACTACAAACGAATCGTCGATGCGATGGAGGAAGCAAAGGCAAAGTACCGTAAGCCGACAGACGAAATTACATTGATGGCGGTCACCAAAACGGTTGCCCCGGAAGCGGTAAATCATGCGATCAGCTGTGGTATCCACACCTTGGGTGAAAACCGCGTGCAGGAATATCTTTCTAAAAAAGATTTTTATGCAAAAGATGCAAAAGTTCATTTTATTGGACATTTACAAACCAATAAGGTAAAGTATATCATTGAGGACATGGAACTGATTCATTCGGTAGACAGCATCAAGCTGGCATCTGAAATTGACCGGCATGCAGCACGTGTCAATAAAGTGCAGGACATCTTGATTGAAGTTAATGTCGGCGGGGAGGAATCCAAAAGCGGCATTGCACCGGATCAATTAGAAGAATTGTTGTGGCAGGCAGGACAACTGTCCCACGTACATGTACGCGGGCTGATGACAATCCCGCCAGTAGAGGGTGATGAGAAATTTCTTTACAAAATGCAACAACTTTATCTTGACATTTCCTCCAAAAAAATGGATAATATAGATATGGAGATTTTGTCGATGGGAATGTCGGGGGATTTTGCCACCGCAATTCGCTATGGTTCGACACTTGTCCGGATCGGGACAGCCTTGTTCGGTGCAAGAAATTATCAGAAATAAAATGAAATCCGCTGATGCGGAGAATGGAGAGTATCATGAATTTTATAGACAATCTGAAAGACTTCTTTATGCCGGCTGATGATAATGAGCCGGAAACCCCGAGCATGACTCCGCCGGAACCAGAACAGGCTCCGCCGCAGAGCCACGCTGCACAGACCTCTGGTTACAGCAATTCTAGTTACAGCAGAGGTGCGTCTTCTTATGAAGAACGAAAGGGCGGCAATGAACGCTATGCAACGATCAAGGCAACTGCACAGTTTCAGGTAGTGCTGGTACAGGCAACTTCCTATACTTCAGACTCCAAGAAAGTTGCAGATTATTTGATGCAGAATAAGACTGTTGTTCTGAATCTGGAAAAGATTGACGATGATGAAAAGCGTCGGATCATTGACTTTGTAGTTGGTGCGGCATATGCAACCCATGGTCGGATCAAGCCGGTAGCCAACCAGACTTTCCTGATTATTCCGCAGAATGTCGGTTTTGACGGCGACAGCCTCGTTGGCGAACTGCAGAGCAACGGTCTGGTAGGTTAACAAACAAAAATGGCAAGCCGAAACATGAAAATGGCAGATGCGGTGCAGCAACTAAAAGCACATTGGAACGATCTGGCGAACCGATGCGTGCGGGACAACCGTCCGTACTTTACGGATTTTTTACCGGCAGAAGATACCGCAATGGCAGAAGCGATTGCAAATACAGCAGGAGCAGTCTGTACAGCTTGGGGCGGAACAGAAAACACCACTCGTGTAATACTTTGTTTTGCTCCGGATTTCATTCCGGTTACACCGGAACAGTTTCCAATCCAGTGTCTGACGTTTTCTTATCGTGTTCCTAAGCCGCCAACACATCGGGATTTTCTCGGAGCATGTATGGCATGCAATCTGGAACGAGATACGATCGGCGACATTTTGATCGATACGAAGATGGCACAAATGTTCGTCTGTGCCCATGTGGCTCCTGTGCTTTTACAGGAAGTTCATCAGATTGGACGAGTTGGTGTCAGCGTGACGGGAGATGATCCGGTCTGCCTGTCGGTGCAAACGGATTTCCTGCTGATACAAGGCACGATTGCATCTCTGCGGGCAGACGCAGTTGCCGCACTGGCAACGCGTCTGAGTCGGGAAAAGGCAGTGCAGTTGATTCGGCAAGGCCGGCTGACCTATCGTCATGCAGCGATCGATACGCCTTCTGCTGTAATGCAGGTGGGTGATGTGTTTTCAATTCGTGGCTACGGAAAATTTCGTATTGCCGCGGTCGATGGCATCAGCCGAAAAGGAAGATACCATATCACAATTCAAAAATATCAGGGCTAATGTAGGATAGGCTGCATAGGCTCTTATGAGAGGAGATACCATAATGATTAGTGCAAGCGAAATCCATGAATTACGGTTTGAAAAAGCTGCTTTCGGCTATAAACAGGAAGACATTGATGAATTCCTGAATAAGCTGGAAGAAGAAGCTGCAATCGCCCAGCGAGAACTGGATGACAGCAACAACAAAATTCAGGTTCTGGCAGACAAGGTACGGGAATACATGCGTGATGAAGATGCATTGAAGGACGCACTCCTCGGTGCACAAAAGGAGGGTCACCGCATCATTTCCGAAGCCAACGCCAAGGCAGAAGAGATCATTGCACAGGCAAAAGAAAAAGCAGATGCAATGATGGACGAGGTAACTGTACAGCACGATGCCCTCATTGAAAAGAATGAGGCAGAGATCGAGGAGGAGCACAAGAAACTGGCAGCTGCAAAAAAGCAGGTCGCTGATTTCAAAAAAGCTCTCTTTGACATGTACAAGGAGCATCTGAACATGCTCTCTGCTATGCCGGAAGAAGATGACACTACCTTTGGTATGACAGAAGAAAATGCGACAGAACCGGCACAGCCGAAGCCAGCAGTAGCCGCTGCACCAGCTGCAAGCGATCCGTTTGATGCGGAACCGTTTTCTGCAAAAGCAATTCAGGGAGCATATGACTCCAGATTCGGCGACTTGCAGGATAAAGACTAATTTCAGGGAAAGGAGCGGCTTTTGCCACAGCGATACGCTGAAAAGGAGAAAAAGCCGGATCAAGCTATGTCACAGGATTACAATAAGACCTTAAATTTGCCTAAAACAGATTTTCCGATGCGTGGAAACCTGCCGAAGCGGGAACCTGACACTTTACAAAAGTGGGAAGACGAGGATCTGTATGAACAGATGATCGCCAAAAATGAAGGGAAGCCGAAGTACATTCTTCACGACGGCCCTCCGTATGCCAATGGTGAAATTCATCTGGGTACTGCTTTGAATAAGACACTGAAAGATTTCATTGTCAAGTATAAAAATATGAGTGGCTTCTGTGCACCGTATGTGCCGGGCTGGGATACACATGGTTTGCCGATCGAACTGAAAGCAATGAAGTCTATCGGCGTAGAAAATGGTGCCATTCCGCCGGTAGAACTGCGAAAGCACTGCAAAGACTTCGCCATGATGCATGTCAAGAATCAGATGGCACAGTTCAAGCGTCTGGGCAGTCTGGGACATTACTGTGATCCGTACCTGACACTGAAGCCGGAATATGAAGCACGTCAGGTCGAAGTATTCGGTGAAATGGCAAAACGCGGTTACATGTACAAGGGATTGAAGCCGGTTTACTGGTGCCCTGACTGCAACACTGCACTGGCAGAAGCTGAAATCGAATACGAAAACGATCCTTGTTATTCTATCTATGTGAAATTTCAGGTGACTGACGACAAGGGTCTGTTTACAAAGCTGGGAATTGCCAAGGAACAGGTTTACTTTGTTATCTGGACAACCACAACATGGACCATTCCGGGCAACCTTGCAATTTGTGTGGGACCGTCTTATGACTACACACTGGTCAAGGTTGGCGAGGAATACTACTGCATGGCTGCGGAACTGGTTTCTGCAACAATGAAAGCAGCTGGTATTACCGAATACGAAATGGTCGGCAGCTTCACTGGTGCAGAACTGGAACATGTCAAAACTAAGCACCCGTTGTATGACCGTCTTTCTCCGGTAATTGTCGGTGATCATGTAACATTGGAAAGCGGTACTGGCTGCGTTCATACTGCACCGGGCTATGGTGTAGAAGACTTTGAAGTCTGCAAGAACTATGACGACATTGGCATTCTGGTCTGCGTAGACGACAAGGGTCGCCAGACCAAGGAAGCCGGCGAGTTTGAAGGCATGGACACCGATGCGGCAAACCGTGCAATTGCTGCGAAGCTGACAGAAGTTGGTGCAATGCTGGCAACAGAAAAAATTGTCCACCAGTATCCGCACTGCTGGAGATGCCACAAACCGATCATTTACCGTGCAACAGAACAGTGGTTCTGCTCTGTTAACGGCTTTAAGGACGAAGCAATCAAAGCAATTGAAAATGTCAAGTGGATTCCTGCATGGGGAGAAGAACGCATCAAAGGCATGGTTCGTGACCGCAGCGACTGGTGTATTTCTCGTCAGCGTACTTGGGGCGTGCCGATTCCGATCATCTATTGCAAGGACTGCAAAAAGCCGATTGTCAATGATACCACTATTCGCGACATTGCAGAATTGTTCCGCAAAGAGGGAGCAGATGCATGGTGGACAAAGGATCTTTCAGAGTTTCTTTCTCCGGAAGTACAGTGCGAATGCGGCTGTAAGGAATTCACCAAGGAATATGACATCATGGATGTATGGTTCGACAGTGGTGTTTCTCACAGTGCTGTCATGGAACAGTATGACTGCTTGCAGTGGCCGGCTGATCTGTATCTGGAAGGTGCAGACCAGTATCGTGGTTGGTTCCAGTCTTCTCTGCTGACTTCTGTCGTTTATAAGGGCAGTGCACCGTATAAGGCTGTCTGCACACACGGCTGGGTCGTTGACGGCGAAGGCAGAAAGATGTCGAAATCTTTGGGCAACGGCATTATGCCGGAAGAAATTGTCAAGAAATACGGTGCAGACATTCTTCGTCTGTGGGTAGCTTCTTCCGATTATCACTCTGACATTCGTATTTCAGAGGGTATTTTGGGACAGTTGTCCGATGCCTATAAGAAGATCCGGAACACTGCCCGTTACATTCTGGGTAACTTGGGCAATGGTGACGGATTCCATCCGGATCGCGACAGCGTATCCGACGATCAGTTGCTGGAACTGGATCGCTGGGCACTGATGCGTCTGGATAACGTAATCCAAAAGGCACATGAGGGCTATGAAGCATTTGACTTCCACATCGTATTCCACGCAATCCATAACTACTGCACCACTGATTTGTCCAATTTCTATCTGGACATCATCAAGGATCGTCTGTACTGCGAACCGGAAAATTCCGTGGCTCGTCGTGCAGCACAGACCACGATTTATCGGATTTTGAGTGCACTGACTCGTCTGATCGCACCGATCCTCTCCTTTACCGCAGAAGAAATCTGGTCTTATCTGCCGCATGCTGCAAGCGATGATGCCAAGAGTGTATTCCTGAACGAAATGCCCAAGGCAAGCGGATTGACAGAAGATGCAGACTTTATGGCAAAGTGGGATCTGATCTATCAGACTCGTATGGAAGCTAATAAGGTTCTGGAAGAAAAGAGAAATGAAAAGCTGATCGGTAAATCACTGGAAGCCAAGGTGACAATCGCTGTTGCAGATGATGCTCAGTATACAGTATTGTCAGAAGCTGCTGACATTCTGGCAAAGGTGCTGATCGTATCTGTTGTTTCTGTTGTAAAGGCAGAATCCGGAGAAACTACCTATACAGTAGAACGTGCCGCTGGTGAAAAGTGCGAACGCTGCTGGATGTATCTGGACAGTGTTGGCAAGAATGCTGCACACCCAACACTCTGTGCACGTTGTGCTTCTGTTGTAGATCAGCTGTAATCGGGAAAGGATGTATTTGTGCTGATTGCAGCCTTAATCGGAATTATCTTGCTGACCGCAGCAGATCAACTGATCAAATACTGGGTCGTTCAGGATTTGAAACCAGTCGGAAGTGTACCGTTTCTGCACATTGGCGATCATAAAATTCTGGATTTGACTTATCTGGAAAATAACGGAGCTGTTTTCAGTAGTTTTGCCGGCATGCGTTGGCTGCTAGTGGGAACAACGGTGATTCTGATGGCGTTTTGTGCTTACTGGCTGGTACGTCATGGAAAAAAATCCAAGCTGCTGACAGTCAGCTTGACCTTGATTCTAAGCGGCGGTCTGGGCAATTTAATTGACCGACTGTTTCGCGGTGGTCTGGTGGTAGACTATCTGGAAGTGAAGCTGTTTCACTTTGCCGTGTTTAATTTTGCAGATTGTTGCGTGGTAATTGGCGTTGTTTTGTTTGCAATTTACTTTTTGTTTGTGGAACCAAAACTCAATTCCAAAGCCAAGGCAACAGCTGAGGGAGAACAGAAAAATGCCTGAAACTTTGTCTTTTTGTGTGCCTGCGGAAGCGGACGGAGAACGTCTGGACAAATGGCTTTCCGGACAGGAGAGTCTTGCGATGACGCGTTCCGCCCTGCAAGTTCGTATGGAACACGGTGATGTGACAGTAAATGGCAAAAAAGTTCCGAAAAATTATCGGCAAAAAGCAGGGGATCAAGTTTTGGTGCAGCTGCCGGAACCAGAGCCGCTGGAATTGCAGCCGGAAAATATCCCGCTGGATATTGTCTATGAAGATGATGACTTACTTGTGGTGAACAAACCCAAGGGCATGGTTGTACATCCGGCTCCCGGACACGCGACAGGAACGCTGGTACATGCACTATTGTATCATTGCGGAGATCGGCTTTCCAGCATCAATGGCATAATTCGCCCCGGAATCGTGCACCGTATCGATCGTTTTACAAGCGGCTTGCTAATGGTGGCAAAAAATGATATGGCACATCAGTCGTTATCGGCACAAATTGCCGCCCATTCATTTACAAGAGAATATCAGGCGGTGGCAATGGGACATTTTCGCGAAGCAGAAGGGACGATTTCTGCTCCGATCGGACGACATCCGGTAGACCGCAAAAAAATGTGTGTCACAGAAAAAAATTCCAAACCTGCTACAACGCACTATACTGTGATTGCAGAATATCCCCGTGCCACGCATTTACGGCTGCGATTGGAAACCGGACGCACACACCAGATTCGAGTACATTTAGCGTATTTGGGTCACCCGATTCTGGGTGATGATGTCTATGGAAAAGCATTTCCCGGAATCGAAGGGCAGTGTCTTCATGCTGCCAAAATCGGATTTATTCATCCGTCTACAGGGCAGTATCTGGAGTTTGAAAGTCCTTTGCCGGAATATTTTGAAAAGGTACTTCGAAAACTGAAATCCTGAAAGGGTGATTTTGATGCAGTCTTTGGAAAATACCATGCTTATTACGGACCTGGACGGTACATTGCTGCCAGCCAGCAAAGAGATTTCTGTGGCAGATGCAGCAGCAATTTCCCAGTTCCGTGCAAAAGGTGGCAAATTCGCAATTGCAACTGGAAGAACGTTGCAGGCGGCTCAGCGATATTTGAAAAAGCTGCAGCCCAATATTCCTGTGATATTGTTCAACGGAGCAGCTATTTATGATCCGGTAGCAGAAAAGTGGCTTTACACAGAAGAATTGCCGCCAGAAGCCGTATCGATTACCCGACAAGTGTTAGAAGCATTTCCGGACGTTTCGGCGGAGATTCTCCGCACAGACGGCACCTATGTTTCCAGAATGACACCTTATGAAAAGGAGCATCTGGAGATCTGTCAGGTGGAACCCATTCTGGCAATGCCGGAGGAAATTCCGCATGGTTGGCTGAAAGTGCTGTTTGCAATTGCACCCGAACGAATGCCTGATTTGATTGCCTATTTTCAAGAACAAAACTGGACGTGTGCAGATTTTGTACAGTCTGAAGCACGTTTTTATGAAATGCTGCCGAAAGGCGTTACTAAAGGGAGTGCCCTTCGGCGGTATCGCACCATATGCGGTGCGGAAAGCTGGCATATTGTGGCGGCAGGAGATTTTGACAACGATCTGGATATGCTTCGCGTAGCAGACACCAGTGCCTGTCCGTCTAATGCACAGCCCTGCATTAAAGAAATTGCCAATATACAGTTGATGCATTCCTGTGAAGAAAACGCGATTGCAGAATTGATTTATCGTCTTTCGAAATCATTGGAGGTTCATAACATGGATGAAATGACCAAGAAAAAATTGCAGGCAACTGCCTGCCGTATTCGTATGGGTGTTATTGAAGGCACCTATCACGCAAAGTCCGGTCACCCGGGCGGCTCTCTCTCGATTTGTGATACACTGACTTATCTGTATTTTGCAAAGATGCACGTTGACCCGAAGAATCCGGAAATGGCAGACCGTGATCGTCTGGTGCTTTCCAAAGGACACTGTGCACCGGCTCTGTATTCCACACTGGCAGAACGTGGATTTTTCCCGAAAGAAGAACTGCAATCTCTGCGTCATATCGGCGCACTTTTGCAGGGGCACCCGTGTATTCATATTCCGGGCGTAGATATGTCCAGCGGTTCTCTGGGACAGGGCATTTCCGCAGCCTGCGGCATGGCACTGGCAGGAAAAATGGACAATGCTGCTTATAAGGTTTACACCATTCTGGGTGATGGCGAAATCGAAGAAGGACAGGTTTGGGAAGCTGCAATGTTCGCAAACCAGTATCATCTGGACAATCTGGTAGCAATTGTAGACAACAACGGTTTGCAGATCGACGGCAAGCTTTCCGAAGTTTGCTCGCCGGAGCCGATTCCGGAAAAGTTTGAAGCGTTCGGCTGGCATGTCATTCGTATGGACGCACACGATTTCGATGCAATTGATGCTGCAATGCAGGAAGCTGAAACAATCGTAGGCAAGCCGGTTGCGATCATTCAGAAAAGTGTCAAGGGCAAGGGTGTGTCCTTTATGGAAAATCAGGTCGGCTGGCACGGCAAAGCACCGAATCAGGCAGAGTATGAACAGGCAATGGCTGAACTGACAGCCCAGCTGAAGGAACTGGAGGGTTAAACGATGGCAGAATTGCAGAAAAAAGCAACAAGAGAAAGCTATGGTGAGGCACTTCGTGATCTCGCTGACAAATATCCGGAACTGGTCGTACTGGATGCCGATCTGGCTGCTGCCACAAAAACAGGCATTTTTAAGAAAGCTTATCCGGAGCGTTTCTTCGACTGCGGTATTGCAGAAGCAAACATGATGGGCGTTGCTGCCGGACTTTCCACGGCAGGAAAGATCCCGTTTGCCAGCACATTTGCCATGTTTGCTGCCGGCAGAGCATTCGAAATCGTGCGGAACTCTATCGGTTATCCGCACCTGAATGTAAAAATCGGTGCAACTCATGCTGGTATTTCCGTTGGTGAAGACGGTGCCACACATCAGTGCAACGAAGATATTGCACTGATGCGAACCATTCCGGGTATGACAATTTTGAATCCGGCAGACGATGTAGAAGCAAAGGCTGCTGTAGAAGCTGCCATTCAGTATGAGGGACCGGTTTACTTGCGATTTGGCAGACTGGCAACTCCGATCTTCAACGATGCTGCAACTTATAAATTCAAAATTGGTAAAGGCATTACACTGCGGGAAGGCACAGATGTAACTTTGGTTGCTACTGGTCTGATGGTATGGGAATCCATGAAGGCAGCAGAACTGCTGGAAGCCGAAGGAATCCACGCTCGTGTACTGAATATTCACACCATTAAGCCGCTGGACACTGAACTGATCTGTAAGGCTGCTTCAGAAACTGGTCTGCTGGTAACTGTAGAGGAACACAGTATTATCGGTGGTCTGGGCGGTGCTGTTGCAGAAGCAGTTACTGCATGCTGTCCGGTTCCGGTTGTTCGCATTGGCGTGAACGATGAGTTCGGTCATTCTGGTCCGGCTGTAGAGCTGCTGAAGGAATTTGGTCTGTGTGCAGAAAACATTGCCGCAGTTGCCAAAAAGGCAGTTACCGAAAAGAAGTAATTTTTTCATAAGTACACATAGGATACAAAAGCAGGCGTTTCTATTTTTGTGAGAACACCTGCTTTTGTATTAGACAGATGATGATTGGAGGGAGGACAGAAATGCAAAATAAACTGCAAACAATTGAAAAATTGTTCCTCTATTTTCTCATGGCAGCAATTATTGGCTGGTGCTATGAAGTGTTTTTAGAAGTTGTTGTCTATCGTTGGGGGTTTCAAAACCGAGGCGTACTGTTTGGCCCGTATTGTCCGGTATATGGAGTCGGCATGCTGGCATTTTTGCTCTGCTTTGGAAAATTTGCAAAAATGCAACTATCATGGCGTGTACGTTGGGCAAGACCGATTCTGATTTTTCTGGGTTGTGGGGCAGTTGCCACATTGATCGAATTGGCGGTCAGCTATCTGTTGGAATGGACAACTGGAAGCTGGCCATGGCAAACCTATGCAGACTATGCAATCAATTTTCAGGCAAGAGTTGCTCTTTCCCCGTCTGTTCGTTTTGGCATCGGCGGCGTTCTGTTTTTGTATCTGCTTCGCCCGCTGTTTGCCAAAATTACCGGACTGATGTCGGAAAAGGTATTGCACGTAGTGAGCATCACAGCAGCAGTTATAATGGGACTGGATTTGATTTGTACCGTCCTTTTCAAATTGTTTTTGTGAAAGAATTCGCAGAATCTTGCATATCCTGTTGCAGAGGTGATGCACTGTGGTGTGTACGCTGGAAGAACTGCGTTGCAAAGATGTCATTAATATTGTAAATGGTGAAAACCTTGGCCGTGTCGATGATCTCCAAATGGACGCAAATTCTGCAACTGTCACAGCATTGATTTTGTATGGCAGACCACGCTTTTTCGGAATTCTGGGGCCGCGTGACAATTGCATCATCGGTTTTCGGCAAATCCGATTGGTTGGAAAAGATGCTATTTTGGTGGAGTTAGGGAATCCCAGCAATTGTACAACTTGTACAAATGCGAGCTTAAATCAACAAAAATATTCTACATAGAAATACTTGACCAATTGGCTCGGTTTTTGGTATAATAATAAGGCAGTTCACACGTCTGCTTTGGTTTTCACGGGTGCTTTGCAGAAATGCAGAGTTGTGCAGCCGAAAAAGCAGGCGGAGGAAGCAAAACCATTTTATTTAGGAGGACTACACAATGGGCGTAGTATCTATGAAGCAGCTCTTGGAAGCTGGCGTACACTTTGGTCATCAGACCAGAAGATGGAACCCGAAAATGGCTCCGTACATTTTCACTGAACGTAACGGCATCTACATCATCGATTTGCAGAAGACCGTAAGAAAGCTGGATGAAGCTTACATGTTCATCCGCGATCTGTCCGCACAGGGCGAGTCTGTACTGTTCGTTGGTACCAAGAAGCAGGCCGGCGATTCCATTAAGGAAGAAGCTACCCGTGCTGGTGCTTACTATGTAAATGCACGTTGGCTGGGCGGTATGATGACAAACTTCTCTACCATTCAGAGAAGAATCAAGCGTCTGGAACAGCTTCACGAAATGGAAACAGACGGTACATTCGATCTGTTGCCGAAGAAGGAAGTTGGTAAGCTGCAGCTGGAAATTGAAAAGCTGGAGAAATTCCTGGGCGGTATCAAGGAAATGAAGAAGCTGCCGGGTGCACTGTTTATCGTTGACCCGCGTAAGGAACGCATTGCAGTTGCAGAAGCTAAGAAGCTGAACATTCCGATCGTAGCTATCGTTGATACCAACTGTGATCCGGACGAAATCGATTATGTTATCCCGGGTAACGACGATGCAATCCGTGCTGTAAAGCTGATTGCCGGCGTTATGGCTGATGCAATTATCGAAGGTCGTCAGGGTGCTGATGCTGCCGCTGCGGAAGCTGCAGAAGCAAAGGCTGCTGAAGAAGACGCTGAATAAGCAGAAGCGAAACTGAAATATCTGTTAGATCAAAAACCCGAATATGCTTGACATGAGCAGTCTATTCGGGTTTTTTGAGGAAATCGTTTGAAATAAGAATTAGGAGGAAGATCCAATGGCTAATTTTACTGCAAAAGATGTCAACGAACTGCGGAAGTCTACCGGTGTTGGTATGATGGACTGCAAGAAGGCTTTGACAGAAGCTGACGGTGATGTAGAAAAGGCAATTGAACTGCTGCGTGAAAAGGGACTGGCTACACAGGCAAAGAAGGCTGGTCGTGTTGCCGCAGAAGGTATGGTAGTTGCAAAGGTAAATGCAGACAATTCTGTAGGCTGTGTTGTTGAAGTAAACTCTGAAACTGACTTTGTTGCAAATACCGATGAATTCAAGGCATTTGTAAATCAGGTTGCTGATACCATTATTGAAAAGAATCCGGCTGACGTAGAAGCTCTGAAGGCAACTACTGTTTCCGGCGGCACAATGACTGTTGACGAAGCACTTCAGGAATTGTTCCTGAAGATTCGTGAAAATCTGCAGATTCGCCGCTTCGTTCGCATGGAAGGTATTCTGGTACCGTATATCCACGGCGGCGGCAAGATCGGCGTTATGGTTCGTGCAGAATCTCCGGCTGGTGCAATTCCGGAAATTCTGGCAGCTGCAAAGGACTGTGCACTGCAGGTTGCAGCAATGAATCCGCCGTATCTGAAGCGTGAAGATGTTCCGGCAGCTGTTCTGGACGAAGAAAAGAAGATCATTCTGGCTCAGATGGCAGAAGATCCGAAGATGGCAAATAAGCCGGAACAGGTAAAGGAAAAGATTGCAGCTGGTAAGGTTGGCAAGTACTACGGTGAAAACTGCCTGCTGGAACAGGCTTTCGTAAAGGAAAACAAGGAAACTGTTCAGAGCTATGTAGATGGCGTTGCAAAGGCTGCAGGCACTACAATCGCAATCACCGCTTTCGTTCGTTTTGAACGCGGCGAGGGCATCGAAAAGAAGGCTGACAACTTTGCAGAAGAAATTGCCAGCATGATCAAGTAAGAATATTTTTTCACAAGGCGATTATGCCGAAAAAAGGGAGCATGGCAATTGTCATGCTCTTTTTTTATTTTTTTGCAGAAATCACTTTACTTTTCCCGAAAAATAGTGTAAAATAAACATATAGATTGTCCTCCAGAATGGAAGGCATTTTGTCGGATTCCAAATAAGGTCTGAAAATCGAGAAACAAACGAAAGGAATTTAGAAACATGGAACCTAAGTATCATCGAGTTCTTCTGAAATTAAGCGGTGAAGCTCTTGCTGGTCCGAAAAAAACCGGATTGGACACTGCAACGATGCTCCCAATTTGTAAGAGCATTCAAAAGTGCGTGAATGCTGGCGTGCAAATGGGGATCGTAGTCGGCGGCGGCAACTTCTGGCGTGGACGTTCCAGTGAAAATATGGATCGTACCAGAGCAGACCACATTGGTATGCTGGCAACTACTATGAATGCATTGGCAGTTGCAGATATGCTGGAATCGCTGGGATTGGAAGTTCGCGTGCAGACTGCAATCAGCATGCAGCAGATCGCAGAACCATATATTCGCAATCGTGCTATTTCGCACCTGAAAAAGGGCAGAGTTGTAATTTTCGGCTGCGGTACCGGAAGCCCGTTCTTCTCCACAGATACTGCTGCAACTCTGCGTGCGGTGGAAATTGAAGCAGATATTCTGCTGAAAGCAACAATGGTAGACGGCGTTTATGACAAGGATCCGCACAAGTACGATGATGCGGTACGCTACTCCCGTCTGACATTCAGCGATGTCCTTGGCAGTGCACTGCAGGTTATGGACAGCACCGCTGCATCTATGTGCCGTGATAACAAAATGCCGATGCTGGTATTTGATCTGAATCGACCGGAAAATATCTACGATGCAGTGATGGGCGAAGATATAGGTACCGTTGTGTCCGAAGTAGACCCGATTGCCACAGAAGTATAAAAACAATTTTGTTTGCATAAAATGAATTGAAAGGAGCCCCGTTAATCGGGGAAGTACTATGAAAGAATTGATGAAAGAAACCGAAGAAAAAATGAAAAAGTCTAATGCCAGACTGGCACATGAATTTACAACCATTCGTGCTGGTCGTGCAAATCCGGCTGTTCTGGATAAGGTACAGGTAGACTATTATGGTGTGCCGACTCCGATTCAGCAAATGGCTGCCGTATCTGTTTCCGAGGCCCGAATTCTGGTAATTCAGCCGTGGGATGTTACTTCTCTGAAGGCAATTGAAAAGGCTATTCTGTCTTCTGATGTAGGAATCACACCGACCAACGACGGCAAAGTCCTGCGTCTGGTATTTCCGCAGCTGACAGAAGACCGCCGTAAGGAACTGTGCAAAGACATTAAGAAATTGGGCGAAGAAACCAAGGTTGCTGTCCGGAATGTTCGTCGTGAAGCAATTGAAAAGCTGAAAGCAAAGAAAAAGGCTTCTGAACTGACAGAGGACGAGGTCAAGGACGGCGAAAAGCAGGTTCAGGATCTGACAGATAAGTATGTTGCAGAAATCGATAAAATGGTAACTGCAAAGGATCAGGAGATCATGAGCATCTGATTGCATTGACTCGAAAACCTGCAGCAGAATAGGAGATGAACGATATGGCTCTGCCATTTTTCAACAAAAAAAATGTACCAAAAGATGAAACAGGAACAATTGTTCTTCCGGAACAGCTGCCGCAGCATGTCGGCTTCATCATGGACGGAAACGGACGGTGGGCAACCAAACGTGGTATGCCACGAAAGTTTGGACATCGGGAAGGAGCAAAAAATTTCAAAGACCTGTCCCTGTATTGTCGGGATATTGGTCTGCGAAATGCATCTTTTTATGTTTTCTCAACAGAAAACTGGAAACGTCCACAAGATGAAGTAAATGCAATTATGGATTTGTTCTGGGATTATCTCTGTGAAGCAGATCAGTATCTGGAAAGACGCGTTCGTATGATTTTTGTCGGTGACCGAAGCCGTTTGCAGGATCGATTGCAAAAGCGTATGGAAGAACTGGAACATGATTCCAGAGATTTCGAAAAGATGAATCTGATTCTTGCAATCAATTACGGCGGACGAGATGAAATCAAACATGCTGCACAGGAGATTGCCAAAGAAGTACAGGCAGGAAAACTTGCACCGGAAGCAATCACAGAACAAACCATTTCTGAGCATCTGTATACCGCGGGGCTTCCGGATGTGGATCTGTTGATTCGCCCCAGCGGAGAACTGCGGCTGTCCAACTATCTCATCTGGCAATGTGCATATGCAGAATATTACTTTACAAATGTTTTGTGGCCGGACTTCAACCGCAACGAATTGAATAAGGCTTTGGCAGACTATGCACAGCGTGGCAGACGATTTGGAGGAATTTGACGATGAAAGTTCGGATTATCTCTGGCGTAGTTGGCGGCATTCTGGCAATCCTGATTTTGATTCTGCATAAGACCTTCGTATTTCCATTGGCAATTGCGGCTTTGATTTGCATTGCACTATTTGAACTGTTTCGTGCAGGGAAGTGCCTGCATTGCCGGATTTCTATCGGTGCCGGGTTTCTGTATGGTGCTGCACTGCCGTTCTTACAGTATTACGGAAACACTTCTGCGACAATCGCATTGACATTCCTTTGTATCGTTGCGATGTTTGCAGAAATGGTTTTGCTGCATAAGCATATCACATATCAGAATACCCTGTTTATTGCCGCAATTACACTTTTGGTTTCCCATTCTTTGAGCATGCTGAATACTTTGCTGCATATCAGCCAATTTGGTCTGGCAAGCGTTATTCTAGCACTGTCTTCTGCATGGATTGCCGATACTGGTGCCTATTTTGCCGGAACATTTTTGGGAAAGCATAAGCTTTGTCCGGAAATCAGCCCGAAGAAAACTGTAGAAGGCTTTTTCGGCGGGATTGTGACGGATGTCGTGGTAATGGTGATTTTTGCCTTGATTTACAGCTTGATCGCACACGCACATGTACACTATCTCTGGCTGATTTTTATTGGCATTGTTTGTGCTGTAATCAGCGTACTGGGAGATTTGAGTGCATCTGTACTGAAGCGTCAGCAGGGAATCAAAGACTTCGGAAATATCATGCCCGGACACGGCGGTGTCATGGATCGTTTTGACAGCGTTTTGTTTACAGTTCCGGCATTTTATGCACTGGAAATGATGTATCCGGTGTTCTTTGGATAATTGCATGGGTTCATGCACAAACCACACGATGTGAGGCCCTTTGCTTTGCATCGTGTTGTGTTTATGGGCACATGGATCAAAAAGGAGAATGATAAAATGAAAAAGGCAATCTCGATTCTCGGATCGACAGGTTCTATCGGAACACAGTCTTTGGAAGTTGCCAGATCCCACGAAATGCAGATTTACGCATTGGCTGCCAATCGAAATGTTGATGCATTGGAACAGCAAGCACGGGAGTTTCTCCCGAAAAAGGTCTGCATCTTCGAAACTGAAAAATACGCAGAACTAAAACAGCGTCTGGCAGATTTGCCAGTACAGGTGCTCTGCGGTATGGAGGGACTATGTGACATTGCATCAGATAAAAATGCAGATATTCTCATCAATTCTGTGGTAGGCATGGTCGGGCTGCTGCCAACACTGACCGCGATTTCTGCCGGTTTGGACATTGCATTGGCAAATAAGGAAACGCTGGTTGCCGGCGGTTCTCTGGTTATGGAACAGGCAGCAAAAAAAGGCGTTCGAATTTATCCGGTAGACAGCGAACATTCTGCCATTTTCCAATGTTTACAGGGCAATCGGCGGGAACAGCTGCACAAAATCATTCTGACGGCTTCCGGCGGACCGTTCTTCGGAAAAACTCGTCAGGAACTGGAGCATGTCACTGTAGCAGATGCCTTAAATCACCCGAACTGGAGCATGGGCAATAAAATTACCATTGACTCTGCAACACTGATGAATAAGGGACTAGAATTCATTGAAGCTAAGTGGCTCTTTGACCTGACACCGGAACAGATTGAAATTGTTGTACACCGGCAGAGTGTGGTGCATTCCGCAGTCGAATATCAGGATTGTTCAGTCATTGCACAAATGGGCGTGCCGGATATGAAAATTCCAATTCAGTATGCACTATTGTATCCGGAACGGCTGCCTTGTCCAACAAAACATCTGTCACTGACTGATTACGGAACATTGACTTTTGAAAAACCGGATATGGAAACATTCTCCTGTCTGAAAACGGCAATTGCAGCAATTACAACCGGTGGCACAGCACCTTGTATTGTAAACGGGGCAAATGAGGTAGCAGTTGCTGCATTCCTGTCCGGAAAAATTCGTTTTCTGGACATCGGTGCATTGGCACAAAAGGCAATGGAAATGATTCCGGCAACCAAGATAGAAACCTATGAGGATGTTATGCGGGCTGACACAAAGGCTCGGGAATTTGTACGAAATACTATCGCATAACGATTTACAATTATAGAACCGCTGCATAAAATTCAACTGTCGATTTTACACAAAATCTGTTTGCAGTGGTTCCTTAGAAAGGACCTGCATATGCAGCATATTATCACGATCCTCATTGCAATTCTCATTTTCGGTTTAATCATCGGCATTCACGAATTTGGACATTTTATCGTTGCAAAGCTGAACCACATTCAAGTCAATCAATTTGCAATTGGCATGGGACCCAAACTGATTCATTTTCAAAAAGGCGAAACAGAATATTCTCTCCGGTTGTTTCCAATCGGTGGATTCTGTGCCATGGAAGGCGAGGATCAGTCCAGTGACAATCCTAACGCTTTTGAAAAAAAAGCAGTCTGGCGTAGAATGACGGTAGTACTTGCCGGTGCATTTATGAATCTGGTTCTGGGATTTCTGCTGATTGCAATTCTGCTGTGCACAGCACAGAAAGTGCCGTCTTTGACAATCGCAAAATTTGCGGAAACGACCAATTCTGCCGGAAATACTGTAACTGCATCGGAAAGTGAACGATCCGGCCTGCAAATCGGCGATAAAATTGTTGCAATCGACGGCAGCCATATTTTTTCCACAACTGATCTGATTTACAAACTGCAAACAACAGATACAGACACCTATGACATTACTGTAAAGCGTGACGGTTCCCGTGTTACCATTGAAAATGTAACGTTCCATAATGATAACACAGGTGGTCTGCTGGATTTTTCTGTGGAGGGAAAATCTAAAAATCCGGTAAACGTCATCACCTATGCCGCCAAAGACACAGTGGCAACTGCCAAGCTGATTTGGATGTCATTGATTGAACTGGTCAGCGGAAAATATAGTCTGCAAGACCTTTCTGGTCCTGTCGGAACTGTCAGTGTCATTGAACAGGCAGCATCTACCGGAGAAAATCTGCTGGAACGGGTGCAGTCTGTCATGAATTTGACAATTTTCATTACAGTAAATGTAGGTGTATTCAACCTTTTGCCGATTCCGGGACTGGATGGCAGTCGGTTTGTGTTTCTGTTGATTGAAGCGATTCGACGAAAACCAATTTCAAAAAATCGGGAAGCTATGGTTCATTTTATTGGTATGGCAGCACTGTTTCTGCTGATGATTCTGGTAACAGTACAGGATATAGGGCGATTCTTCAAAAATTAGGGAGTGACAATCATGAGAGAAATAAAGCCGGTAAAAGTCGGCAATTGTATACTGGACGGAAAACACATCTACATTCAGTCCATGCTGAACACTCGTTCCGATGATATTGCAGGCAGTGTTGCACAGGCAGTGGCATTGGAACAGGCAGGCTGTGAAATTGTACGGGCAGCGATTCCAAATCATGAAGCCATTGCATTGATTCCGGCAATCAAGGAAAAAATCTCGATTCCGTTGGTGGCGGATATTCATTTCGATTACCGACTGGCATTGGAAGCTGCTGAAGCAGGAATCGACAAGATTCGCATCAACCCCGGCAATATTGGCGGCATGAGCCGTGTTCAGGAAGTCGTCCACGCCTGTCAGGAACGACAGATCCCTATTCGCATTGGTGTAAACTCTGGCTCATTGGAAAAAGAAATCCTTGCAAAGTACGGTGCTCCGACAGCGGAAGCGTTGGTAGAAAGTGCAATGGGGCATGTACATATGCTGGAAGAATGTGGGTTTGATGATATTGTCATTTCCATGAAATCTTCCGATGTTAATACCATGATCGATGCTTATCGTCTATGTGCACAGCAGTGCAATTACCCGCTGCATCTGGGCGTTACAGAAGCTGGAACAGAGCGTATGGGCATGCTGAAATCTGCAATTGGCATTGGCTCGTTGATTCACGACGGCATTGGCGAAACCATTCGGGTATCCCTGACAGAAGACCCTGTCAAGGAAATTCGTGCGGCAAGAGATATTTTGAAATGTATTGGGAAGCGTGGCGGACCGCAAATCGTATCCTGTCCTACCTGTGGCCGGACACGAATTGATCTGGTAAAAACAGCAAAAGAAGTAGAAGCAGCTCTGGAACATGTAGAGAAAGACATTAAAGTAGCTGTCATGGGCTGCGTTGTAAATGGTCCCGGAGAAGCCAAAGAAGCAGACATCGGAATTGCCGGTGGTGACGGCTGTGCAATGCTGTTCCGCAAGGGAACAGTTTTACGAAAGGTCGCGGAACAGGACATTGTTCCGGAACTGATGGCTGAAATTGAGAAACTGTAGGAGTGGAACATATGGATTTGAATTTCGCAGAGTTTCTGGAAGAATATGTCCCGATTATGCCAGAATCCATCAAAGACGGTATTTTGAATCGGCTGACATATTCCGAAAACCTGACGAAAATTTCGTTTTATATCACATTTCCCCATCTGGTACCGGCACAGGATCTGGTCGCACTGGAACACGAACTGGAAATTCGGCTGGAAATTCATGCTGTTCGTCTGCATCCACGGTATGCCCCAGAATTGTTTTCTATGGCATATTTTCCGGATCTGGTCATGTTTCTGAAACGGGAAATGACCGTTGTCAACGGTTTTGTTGACGGAGCAGACATTACACGGGAAGATAATACCATTCGAATCCAACTGCACAACGGCGGCTATGATATTTTGAAAAAGTATCACGTAGCAGATTTCTTTTCCGGTTTGCTGGAAAAAATGTTCTCTACGCCGTTTCATGTGGTATTTGAAGGGGAAACCAGTGTCAGTGAAGCTGCTTTCCATGAAATGATCTCCAAGGCAGAACAGGAATTACCCAAACATGAAGCTCAACTGCAAACTTCTACAGCACCTGCTCCGGCAGTAACTCACAGCGATAAGGAAAAGCCAATTGCACAAAGCGTTACTATGAACGAGGATATTCCGGGCATCGTTCCTGGAAGTGCTATCCTGATCAAAGGCAGACCGATTCGGGATATTCCTATGCCGATTCGGGAAGCTGTAGAAGTACAGAATCAACGTGTGGTAATCATGGGTGATGTCTTTGCAATGGATTCCCGCGAAGTACGGGGAGAGCGAACCATTTTGACCTATCAGATCACAGACGGCACTTACTCGGTATTGGTCAAGATTTTCGATTCCACAGAAAAAATTGAGAAGCTGCCGTTTCATGAAAT
Organism: Ruminococcus callidus ATCC 27760; assembly: GCF_000468015.1. Classification (GTDB taxonomy): domain Bacteria; phylum Bacillota; class Clostridia; order Oscillospirales; family Ruminococcaceae; genus Ruminococcus_C; species Ruminococcus_C callidus. The sequence continues at coordinate 74,885 of NZ_KI260408.1, forward strand.
CAAAAAGGGAAGTACATTATTGATGATCGGACGGATCGGCTATGATGAATTTGCAAGAGAAGATGTCATGAAACCGGAATCTATTGTTGTGGTAAAACGACAGCGGAAAATGGACAATGCCCCCAAGAAACGTGTAGAATTGCATTGCCATACCAACATGTCCCAAATGGATGCAGTTACGCCCTGTGGCAAACTGGTAGAACGTGCCCATGAATGGGGACATCCTGCAATTGCAATCACAGACCATGGTATTGCACAGGCATTTCCGGATGCCATGAATGCGTGGCGTGGCTTTAAGGACAAGAATTTCAAAGTGATTTTCGGCTGCGAAGCCTATGTAGTCAATGACTTGAATCGTCTACTGGTAGTTGATAATCCAGAAGACCGAACACTGCAGGACGAAATCATTGTTTTTGATGTGGAAACAACCGGCTTGAGTCCAGCCAATGACCGCCTGACAGAAATTGGTGCAGTTCGTATGCGTGGCATGCAGGTGGTGGAAACATTCAACACCATGGTAAATCCGGAACGACCGATTCCGGCAAAGATCGTGGAACTGACAGGTATTACGGATTCCATGGTAGAAGATGCTCCCAAAGAAGTAGAAGCAATGCGGAAGTTTATTGAATTCTGCGGTGAAAATCCGGTTTTGGCAGCACACAACGCCAATTTCGATACTTCTTTTGTCCGCAATGTCTGCAAGAGAAATCATATCACATTTGAGTTCGCAACACTGGATACACTGGTACTCTGCAAGAGCATGCTGCCTACTATGGCACGCCACAAGCTGGATGGTGTTGCAAAGGCTCTGAAATTGGGAAAGTTCGATCATCATCGGGCATCAGACGATGCACAGATTCTGGCAAAAATTTACAAAGAATTGGTCAGCCGTCTGATGCAGACAAAGGGTGCCACAATGCTTTCTGATCTGAACACCAAAACACAGGAAATCGATGTAAAAAAACTGAAATCGTTTCACCAGATCATTCTGGTACGAAATAATATCGGCTTAAAAAATTTGTACAAGTTGATTTCCTATGGGCATATCGAATGTTTTTACCGAAAGCCATTGATCCCCAAATCAGTGTTGATGCAGTATCGGGAGGGCTTGATTTTCGGCAGTGCCTGCGAAGCCGGCGAACTCTTCCGAGCATTCGTGGAAGAGAAACCGCATGAGGAAATTGTGAAACTGGCAAAGTTCTATGACTATCTGGAAATCCAGCCGGCAGGGAATAATGCTTTCATGATTCGAAACGGTACTGCTGCCAATATGGAACAATTGCAGGAATACAACCGCAAAATTGTTGCACTGGGTGATGAACTGGGAATTCCGGTTTGTGCAACCTGTGACGTGCACTTCATGGACAAGGAAGATGCCATTTACCGCGAGATCCTGCAAGCCGGACAAGGCTATGACGATGCAAAATTTCAGCCGCCGCTGTATCTGCGTACCACGGAAGAAATGCTGGAAGAATTCTCCTATCTTGGTGAAGAAAAGGCATACGAAATTGTTGTTACCAACACCAATGCCATTGCAGATCAAATTGAACACATTCAGCCGTTCCCGAACGGTACCTTTACGCCGACCATTGACGGTGCCGAGGAAGATTTGGTGCGAATCACCAATACTAAGGCAAAGGAAATCTATGGTGACCCATTGCCGGAACTGGTAGAAAAGCGACTGAACCGCGAACTCTCCTCTATCATCAAACATGGTTTTTCTGTGCTGTATATCATTGCACAGAAATTGGTTTGGGATAGCGTAGACCATGGGTATCAAGTTGGTTCCCGTGGTTCTGTTGGCTCCTCTTTTGTGGCATCTATGGCAGGAATTTCCGAAGTCAACCCGTTGGCACCACACTACGTCTGCCCCAAGTGTAAACATAGCGAGTTTATCACAGACGGCAGCATTGGTTCCGGCTTTGACCTTCCTCCAAAAAACTGTCCGGAATGCGGTACGGAAATGAATCGGGACGGACATGATATTCCTTTCGAAACATTCTTGGGATTCGACGGCGACAAGGCTCCGGATATTGACTTGAACTTCTCCAGTGAATACCAATCATCCGCTCACCGTTACACGGAAGAACTTTTCGGACGAGATAACGTGTTCAAAGCAGGAACCATTTCCGCTGTCGCCGACAAAACAGCCTATGGTTACGTGAAAAAATATCTGGAAGAAAAGGGATTGCAGTATAGTCCTACTGAGATCAACCGACTGTCGATCGGCTGTACGGGTATCAAACGAACAACTGGTCAGCACCCCGGCGGCATGGTTGTTGTCCCCAGCGATTATGATGTATATGACTTCACGCCGGTACAGCACCCTGCGGACGATGCCGAATCTGAAATTCTGACAACACACTTCGACTTCCATTCGCTCCACGATACCATTTTGAAACTGGACGAACTGGGGCATGTCGTACCGACCATGTATAAGCACTTGGAAGATGCCACTGGTATCTTGATTCACAATGTTCCCACAACAGATCCCAAGGTCATTCAAATGTGTACCGATGCTTCTGTTCTGGGCGTTACACCAGAAGAAATCTACTGCCAGACGGGAAGCCTTGGCATTCCGGAAATGGGAACCGGCTTCACCATTCAGATGCTGCTGGACTCCAAACCGAAAAAATTCAGCGACTTCCTGCAAGTCAGCGGACTTTCCCACGGTACTGACGTATGGCTTGGAAATGCCAAAGACTTGATCGATAACGGCACCTGTACCATTTCTGACGTAATCGGTACCCGTGACAGCATTATGACCTATCTGCTGCACAAAGGCGTTGAGCCGAAACAGGCATTCCAGATCATGGAGGACACCCGAAAGGGAAAAGCCCCCAAGACTTTTACACCGGAACGTGTACAAATGCTGAAAGATCACAATGTGCCGCAATGGTATATTGACAGCTGTCTGAAAATTAAGTACATGTTCCCGAAAGCCCATGCAGCAGCGTATGTTACTGCTGCCATTAAACTGGGTTGGTTCAAGCTGTATCACCCATTGGCGTATTATGCGGTGTATTTCAGTACTCGCGGTGATGATTTCGATGCAATTCTGGCGTTGCAGGGCAAGGAAGCTGTTCGGGCAAAAATCGAAGAACTCAAGGAAAAGGGGAATGACCGTTCCAAAAAAGAATCTGATTTGCTGGATACGCTGCTGATTGTCAATGAGATGCTTAGCCGCGGCTGCGAATTCCTGCCTATTGATCTCTACAAGTCTCATGCTACAAAGTATCTGGTAGAAGATCATAAAATCCGGATTCCGTTCAGTGCGATTCCGGGCATTGGTATTTCAGCTGCACAGAACTTGTATGAAACAGCACAAAAGCGGGATTTCATTTCTATTGAAGAGTTTCAGACACAAAGTGGTGCATCAAAAACAATAATTGAAACGTTGGAACGGTTGAATGCTATGGGCGATTTACCGAAATCCAGTCAGATGTCACTGTTTTAAGAAATTTGTCTTGACTTTATTCGTTTTATGTGATATTATGCTATTATAGTAGCATACTAAAGCATTAGGAGAGCTGTATGAGAAAATATGATTTGATTACCCCTGAGGGGACAAAAGATTTTTTATTTGAAGAATGTTATGTGCGTCGTGAAATCGAGCAGAATCTACATGACTTGTTTCACAGCAAAGGCTATTCGGAACTTACTACACCGGGATTGGAATTTTTCGATGTGTTCCAGTCAGAATCCGGTCACTATCCGCAGGAACGACTGTATAAGCTGACCGACAGCAAGGGACGCTTGCTGGTACTCCGTCCGGAATCTACCATGCCGATTGCACGCGTCACAGCAACCCGTCTGCGAGATGCATCATTACCGCTGCGACTGTGCTATACTCAGTCAGTGTATCGCTTTGAACCTGCACTCAAAGGCAGAAGCGATGAAATCACACAGGCAGGTATTGAACTACTGGGTTCATCTTCCTATCTGGCAGATGTGGAAATGATTACCACAGCCATTGAGGCACTGGATTCGTTCGGCAGTGACCATGTGAGCTTCTCTTTGGAACTGGGTGATGCCGGTGTATTTAAGGAACTGATGCGGGAACTGCATGCCACACCGGAAGAACGGGAAAATATCCGTTATTTGATTGAAACAAAAAACTATCCGGCATTGAACGACGTGCTGGACACCATGGATGATGTGAAAGTTGCTGCTGCACTGAAGAAACTGCCGGCACTGTTTGGCGGTGAAGAAGTGTTTGAAAAGGCTTCACAGCTTTATTCCAATCAGCGAATCGATGAAATCCTTATGGATCTGAAGAAACTGTATAATGACATTTCCACCGTAATCGGAAAAGGTCGTCTGACTGTCGATCTGGGTATGGTCAATAATGCTGACTACTATACCGGTGTCATCATCAAGGGCTATCTGGAAGGCTACGGAGAAGAAGTACTCTCCGGCGGACGGTACAATAAACTGCTGTCTGATTTTGGTTATGACATTCCGGCAACCGGCTTTGCAGTCAATGTCGATGCTGTGGCAAATGTCCGCATGAAGGATCGCCCTGTTGTCCTGAAGCCGGCAGATGCTGTCATTTTTGCAGCAACTGGCTATGAAATGAAAGCCGCAAAGGTTTCACAGGAATTACGCAGCCGCGGACAGGTTGTTGAATTTGCATTCTTCGACAGTCTGGAACTGGTGCGGGAATATGCACGGGAAAATAAAATCGGAAAAGTCGTTGTTGTAGATGAAGAAATTACGGAGGTAGAATAAATGGCAAAGCCGCTTAGAATTGCATTGACAAAAGGCAGACTGGAAAAAGATACTGTCGGACTGCTGGAACGGTTGGGCTATGATTGTACCGCTGTACGAGAAAAAGGTCGCCGCCTGATCCTGCCGATTCCGGACGGCAACATGGAAGTCGTTCTGGCAAAGGCAAATGACGTCATCACCTATGTAGAACATGGCGTTTGTGATATGGGCGTTGTGGGAAAAGACACCATTATTGAAATGCAGGGCAAATTTTTCGAACTGGTTGATTTGGGATTTGGCAGATGTAAATTTGCTCTGGCATGCAAAAAAGGAACAGATTTTTACAGCGGCTTCGGCGTAAAGTGCATTGCGACCAAGTATCCAAATGTTGCACGCCGCTTTTTTGAAAGCAAAGGCATGGACGTTGATATTGTAAAAATTGAAGGTTCCGTGGAACTGGCACCGCTGCTGGGACTGGCAGACGGCATTGTAGACATTGTAGAAACCGGCGTTACCCTTCGAGAAAACGGCTTGGAAGTGGTAGAAGATGTCGTTCCGATCTCTGCACGTCTGATTGCCAATACCGTTAGTCTAAAGCTGCGGCAGACAGAAATTGAAGCTTTGATTCAGAAAATTGAGGAGGCTTTATCAAAATGATTACCATGAAAACCATTAACGCCAGCGATCTGGCACAGCGTGATGCATTTTTCACCAGCTTGGACAAGCGTACCGGTGAAACCAACCAGCGTGTTACGGAAACTGTCAGCGAAATTATCCGCACAGTCAAAGAGGGCGGCGATCAGGCAGTCAAAAATTACACCTTGAAATTCGACGGCAGTTTGCCGGAATATTACGAAGTGCCCCGCGATGTCATCAATGACGCAATGACAGAAGCTGATCCGGCATTTGTAGATGCCATGCTGAACGCTATTGAAAATGTTCGCGATTTCCACCAGCGTCAGGTACAGGAAGGCTTTATCCACGCACTGCCGAATGGTGTGATTCTGGGACAGCGTGTCCGCGGTCTGGAACGTGTTGGTCTGTATGTGCCGGGCGGTACGGCTGCTTATCCCTCCAGCGTTATCATGAACGCAGTGCCGGCAAAAATTGCTGGCGTTAAGGAAATTATCATGGTAACACCGCCCTGCAAGGACGGCACACCGAATCCGGATATTCTGGTAGCAGCCGGACTTTGTGGGGTAGACCGTGTATTCCTCTCCGGCGGTGCACAGGCAATTGCAGCACTGGCTTATGGTACAGAAGAAATCCCGAAGGTGGATAAAATTGTCGGACCAGGCAACATCTTTGTGGCAACTGCCAAGAAGCTGCTGTACGGTGTTGTAGATATTGATATGATCGCAGGTCCCAGTGAAGTTCTGGTTATGGCAGATGAAACCGCTGACCCGAAATTTGTTGCCGCAGATCTGATGTCACAGGCAGAGCACGACGTACTGGCTTCTGCAATTCTGGTAACTACCAGTGCAGAACTGGCAGAAAAGGTACAAGCAGAAATCAATCGTCAGGTGCAGTATCTTTCCCGCAAGGAAATCATTGAGAAATCGATGAATGAATATGGTGCAGTTCTGCTGTGCAATACCCGTGAAGAAGCCACTGTTCTGGCAAATATGGTTGCACCGGAACACTTGGAAGTACTTATGGAAAGCCCCATGGAACTGCTGGGAGCACTGGACAATGCCGGTTCGGTATTTCTGGGAGCATATGCATCGGAACCGCTGGGCGATTACTACGCTGGTCCGAACCACGTTCTGCCCACCAGCGGAACGGCACGGTTCTTCTCTCCACTGGGCGTACAGAGCTTTACCAAACGTTCCAGCTACACCTACTATACCAAGGACGCTCTGCATGCAGCTAAGGACGATATTGTGCTGATTGCAAACAAGGAAGGCCTGACCGCACACGCCAATGCAATTACGGTGCGGTTTGAGAAGGAAGAAAAGTAATGGCAATTCCAAAATATTTTGAATTTTTTGCTCCTGTTATGGAATGCCTATTAGACGAAAAAGAACATTCTACAAAAGATATTCGTAATTATTGTGTGAGTTATTATTCCATAACAGAAGAAGAACTACAAGAAAGATTAACTAGTGGACAATACAAATACAGCAATAGAATTGCATGGGCAGAGATATACCTAAAGAATGCAGGTCTTATTGAAAGTCCAAGCCGATCAAAATATATAATCACAACATTAGGGAAACAAGCTGCAAAAAATGGAGTACAAAATATAACTCTCGAATATCTTACACAATTTGAATCTTTTCGCCAATTCAAAGGAGAAAAAGAGCAAAAATCAATAGCTAATTCTATGGACAACTCCACTTGCAATGATAGCGAATCTCCTGAATTAAGTTTGCAAGATCCTCAAGAACAGTTAGATACTATTAGTCGCCAACTTAATGAAAGTCTTGCTATTAACTTGATGCAAAAAGTTTTAAAAATGTCTCCTTATGATTTTGAAAAATTAGTTGTTCAGTTGTTGGAGAAGATGGGATATGGAGAACCTAGTGTTACAAAAAAATCGGGCGATGCTGGCATTGACGGTTCAATAAAAGCAGATAAATTTGGGTTTGATACAATTTATGTGCAAGCCAAACAATGGAAGCTAGATTCTACAGTCAGCAGACCAGAAATCCAAAAGTTTTTAGGTGCATTAGTTGGAAAAGGTGCTTCTAAAGGTTTGTTTATTACGACAGCGAAATACTCAAATGAAGCAATTCAACTTGCTAATCAAAAAATGCCACAAAAAATTGTTTTAGTAGATGGCGATATGCTAATACATTTAATGATTGAATATAATCTCGGTGTTCATATTGAAACAATATATGAGTTCAAACAGATTGATGATGCTTTCTTTGACGATGATGACTAAAAAGTATAGGGAGGAATCCATATGCGGCAAGCACAACTTGCACGAAAGACCAAAGAAACAGACATACAGGTAGCCGTAAAACTAGACAACATAGGAACTGCCAACATCGATACCGGCATCGGCTTTTTTGACCATATGCTAACAGCACTGTCTGTTCACAGCGGCATCAGCATGGACATTGCCGTAAAGGGTGACCTCTATGTAGACGGACACCATACTGTAGAGGACACCGGTATTGTTCTGGGAAAAGCACTGGGCGAGGCACTGGGCGATAAGTCTGGTATTACTCGTTACGGCAGTGCATTTATTCCCATGGACGAAGCTCTGGCATTTTGCAGTCTGGACATCAGCAACCGTCCGTTTTTGGTATTTCAGGGGACGTTCACCAATGCCATGATCGGACAGTATGATGCCTGCCTGACGGAAGAATTTTTCCGTGCCTTTGCATTCAACGCCGGCATTACGCTTCATGTGAATATGATGTATGGCTCTAACGATCACCACAAGTGTGAGGCAGCATTCAAAGCCGTTGCCCATGCCTTAAAAACCGCGGTAACCCCGCTGGAAGCAGGAAAAACCTTGTCCACGAAAGGAGTGCTGTAAACATGATTGCCATTATCGACTACGGTGCCGGCAATATTTTCAGTGTAAAAAATGCACTGGACTATCTGGGATTAGCTGGCGAACTGACTTCTGATCCGGAAGCAATTCGCAAAGCAGATGCATTGATTTTGCCCGGCGTAGGGGCATTCCCCAGTGCCATGCAGATGCTGCACGACAGCGGATTGACCAACATCATTCAGGAAGAAGCTCACAAGAAACCTTTTCTGGGAATTTGTCTGGGTATGCAGCTGATTTTTGAAAAAGGATACGAATTTGAAGAATGCAACGGTTTGGGGCTGATCCCCGGCAAAGTAGAAAAAATCGTTGCTCCGGATATGGTGATCCCACATATGGGCTGGAACAAGCTGGAAATGCAGCATGACTGTCCGATTCTCCGAAATATGCCGGAAGAATCCTATGTGTACTTTGTTCACTCCTATCAGGCGGTAGTGCCAGACGAATATCTGGCAGCCTATGTGGAATACGGACCAGCAAAAATTCCGGCAATGGTCTATGACGGAAAAACGGTTTACGGAGCCCAGTTCCATCCGGAAAAAAGCGGAGAGATCGGGCTGCAAATTCTGCGGAACTTTGGAGGGCTGATTCAATGATTATTTTACCAGCAATCGATATTAAAGACGGCAATTGTGTTCGCCTGTTCAAAGGTGATTTTTCCACAGTAGAAAAAGTAGCAGCGGATCACATGGAAACTGCCAAAGGATTTGAAGCGGCAGGAGCATCATGGATTCACATGGTAGATCTGGACGGTGCCAAAGAGGGCAGACCGGTAAACCAGCATATTTATGAAGATGTTGCAGCAAAGACCGGATTGAAAGTAGAAGTCGGCGGCGGTATCCGAAATCTGGAAACCATTGACACTTATCTGAAAAGCGGTGTAGAACGTGTCATTCTGGGCTCCGCAGCATTGAAAAATCCACAACTGGTAAAAGATGCAGTACAAAAATTTGGCAGCCAGCATATTGCAGTGGGAATCGATGCCAAGAATGGCATGGTTGCCACAGAGGGCTGGCTGGAAGAATCTGACACAGATTATATTACGCTGGCGAAAGAAATGATTGCAGTAGGCGTACAATATTTTATCGTAACCGATATTGCGAAAGACGGCACGCTTTCCGGTGTCAATCTGAAACAGCTGAAAGACTTGCGAGATGCAACCAACAGCAATTGCAACATCATTGCCAGCGGCGGTGTGCATACAATTAAAGACATTCGCGGTTGTAAGGAACTTGGACTGTATGGCACGATCTGCGGCAAGTCGATCTATAAAGGCACACTGGATCTGAAAGAAGCCATTGCTTTGGCGGAAGGGGTGTAACATATGCTGGCAAAACGAATTATTCCTTGTCTGGACGTGCGAAACGGAAAAGTGGTCAAAGGTGTAAACTTTGAGGGAATCAAAGATGTTGGCGATCCGGTAGAATGTGCCTACGCCTATAACCAACAGGGTGCAGATGAAATTGTCTTTTACGATATTACTGCGTCTTACGAGGGCAGAGGCGTGATGCTGGACGTGGTACGGGAAACAGCAAAAAAAGTTTTCGTTCCGCTGACCGTTGGCGGCGGCATTAAAACCGTCGATGACATTCGTGAAACACTCCGTGCCGGTGCAGATAAAGTTTCTGTCAATTCACAGGCAGTGCAAAATCCTCAGCTTATCAAAGACGGGGCAGACATTTTCGGCTGCCAGTGCATTTGCGTGGGAATTGATGCCAAGAAAGTCGGCGAAAATCAATGGACAGTTTTCATTAACGGTGGCCGTGTAGACATGCACTTGGATTTGATCGACTGGGTAAAACAGTGCGAACAGCTGGGTGCCGGAGAAATCTGCCTGAACTCCATTGACACAGACGGTGTTCGCGGCGGATTTGATTTACCAATGCTGAAGGCGGTTTGTGATGCTGTACAAATTCCGGTTATTGCCAGCGGCGGTGCCGGAAAGTTGTCCGACTTTGCAGAAGCATTTCTGAAAACTGGTTGTTCCGCAGCACTGGCAGCATCGTTGTTCCATTTCCGCGAACTGACTGTACAGGAAGTCAAGGCAGACTGCCGTGCAAAGGGAATTCCTATGCGATAACGATTTGAGGAGAACATTGCACTATGATTTTTCTCATTTTCTGCGTACTTTGTATTCCTATTATTCAACTGATAGGTGGCTGGTGCATGCGATACCACACACCAAAGAAAATCAATAGCTGGATTGGCTATCGCACCACAAATGCAACGAAAAATGCAGATACATGGAAACTTGCCAATCAGTATTGCGGCAAGCTTTGGCTGATGATCGGAACAGTTTCGCTGATTCTTTCTGCGATTATTAGTTTTAGCTGTCTGTTCTTTTCCAAAAAAATTGCCGCCATTTTGATACCGGGAATGATTAGCGTACAGACACTTGTACTTCTGCTGACAATTCCTTTTGTAGAAGCCAAATTAAAAAGGGAGAACACTTCACATGATAAAAATTGACATCAACGATCTGGACAAATATTTCCAGAAAGGTGAACTGATTCCGGCAATCGCATTTGATGTGGATACTAAAACCGTACTGATGCTGGCATACATGAATCGGGAAAGCTTACGGAAAACACTGGAAACCGGATACACATGGTACTGGAGCCGTTCCAGACAGGAACTTTGGAACAAGGGTGCCACCAGCGGGCACTTACAGAAAGTCATTTCTATTTACAGCGACTGCGACAATGATACGCTTTTGCTGAATGTCAAGCAGACCGGTGTGGCATGCCATACCGGCTCATACAGCTGCTTTTTCAATGAAATGTACCAAAGCGAAGAAGACTGACATTTTAGAAAACGCTACATATAGCTGCATATATAAGATATGCATACAAATCTGTCAGAACAGGCTCTTTCTTAATCCAAGTCGAAAAATGCCGTGCAGGACAAATCCTGTGCGGTTATTTTTTGGACGGATAGTCACAAATGGGAGAACTCCTGAATACACTGTAGAGAAGCATTTATCATGCTTGACAGTGATAAAAGGAGGTTTCGCTATGAACCAGCATCATTCTTTGCCGGAATCGTGTGCAAATACAGTTCCGATCAAAGTCAACCGCGTGTTTGACAGCTGCAGCGACAGAGATTGTTTCTCAAATATCCAGATTCTCATGGACGGAGGAGCACTGCCGGAGAATATTACAATGGTCAAAAGCCGGTGCGTTCGTGTGTCCGACATCTGCATGAATATTGAACCAGTACCGTTCAACCGCGGGTTCTATTCTATTGACTTGACCTATACGTTTCGGATAGAATTCATGGCATATGAACGGGCATGCAGCAGTCCTGTGCTCCTGACCGGAACAGCCTATGCCAGCAAAAATGCGATTCTCTACGGCGGTGAAAGCAACACTCAGACATTTTTCAGCAGCGAAGAACAGCTGGGAGATACCAATGCCTGCTGTGAAACTGTAAATCTGCCCACAGCAGCTGTACAGGTCGTTGCTCCTATCGCATTGGAAGCCAGAATTGGTTCTGTTTGCGGCTCTGACGGCACAACACCAGTTCGCACAGTTATTATGACGCTGGGACTTTTCTCGGTTGTAGAAGTTTTTCGTCCCGTAACCATTCTGGTGCCCACGTATGAGTACACCATTCCCGCAAAGGAATGTCATACCGACACCGAATCTCCCTGTGCTGTTTTTGACAAGATTCGGTTTCCGGCAGAAGAATTTTCACCGTCGGCACTGGACACCATTCCCAAAGAGAAGTGCTGCGGCTGCAATGAACTAACAGAAAACGACGAAAATTCTACATTGGAATAAACAGACAACACCGCCCAGAGCTCGCCTAAGGGCTTTGCACAATTTTTATGTGGTGTTGCCTTTGATCTTATCCAACGCGTACAGGCAAACGGGCGGCAGTTTTGTCGCCCGTTCCTTATTTCAAAGGGGTTTCTCACATGCGAAAACAAGTTTACCGGAAACGCCGTACTCATATCCGTTCCCTGCTCCTTTTTGGAACGGCTATATGCTTACTGCTGGCATTTCTGCTTCGCATAGACCATGCGATCCGTCCCAATCTCTGTGCAGTTTGTGAAAGCGAAACCAAACAGTTTACCGCCGGACTAATGGCAGACAGCATTGCAGAAGTGTTGCAAGATCAACAGATGAAAAATGTCAGCTTTGCTGAACTGACATACGATGCCGCCGGCAATGTCACTACAATGGAAACCCGAACAGACCAGATCAATCGGCTGCAATCTGCAATCTACCGCAACGTACAGCAGCACTTGGAGCAGTGCCGTGATGCAGAACTTGAGGTTTCTCTGGGAACTGCATCTGGAGTCTGGATTTTTGCCGGACGGGGTCCGCACGTTTCTGTGCGGCTTCTGCCGGTAGGGCATGCTTCCGTGAAACTCATCAGTACAATAGAATCTGCCGGCATCAACCAAACTTGCCACACCATACGAGCAGAGGTAACTGCGGAAGTACAGACAGCCATTCCCTTCGCACAGACCACAACAAAAACCACCTATGCATGTCTTCTCTCGGAAACTTTAATTGTCGGAACCGTGCCGGATTCCTACATGGAATTTGAAAGCACGTTGGATTCTGGCGAAAAACAGGATTTCAGAGAATAAAGCATGAAATATTTGTAAAAGGTCTAGCATATGACGCGTTTTTGTGGTATAATAAATTGTGTGCCAAAAAAAATGCAGAGCCGCTTTCTGTGGCTCTGCCACACAAGGAGTGTGACCGAATGGACGAAGCAACAGCAAAACAGCGTATGGCGGAATTACAACAGCGGCTGGAACGCTATAACGAAGAATATTATGTACAGGATGCCCCGTCTGTAACAGACTATGAATACGATATGCTTCTACGGGAACTGGAAACATTGGAGCAGCAGTATCCTCAGTTTGCCGCAGCCGATTCGCCAACCAAACACGTTGGCGGAACAGCGTCCCGCACATTTGAAAAGGTGCCGCACACCGTACAGATGATGAGCTTGCAGGACGTATTTTCCTATGAAGAAATGAACGCTTTTGTACAAAAGTGTCAGGAGGAACTGGAGAATCCAGAGTTCAGCGTAGAGCCGAAAATCGACGGATTATCCGTATCGCTGGAATATACCAATGGCGTATTCACTCGTGGTTCCACCCGCGGGGACGGCTTTGTAGGGGAAGATGTAACAGCAAATCTCATGACGATTGCCAACATTCCCAAGAAGCTGGAACACGCTCCGGCATTTCTGGAAGTCCGCGGCGAAGTATATATGCCGCGAAAAAGTTTCGCTGCATTAGTGGAGCAACAGGAACTGAACGGAGAAACACCGGCAAAAAATCCCCGCAACGCAGCCGCTGGTTCACTGCGGCAGAAAAACGCCGTAGTCACTGCACAACGCAGTCTGGATATCTGGATTTTCAACATCCAGCAGATCGACGGAGAAATTCTTTCAGAACACATTGAATCGTTAGAGTATCTCCGGAAGTTAGGCTTCCCTACAGTTATTCCACACAGCAAACCTTTACGAACCGCAGAGGAAATTCGTGCGGAAATTGCTGCAATCGGTGAAGCCAAGCTGCATTACGCCTATGACACAGACGGCGTAGTTGTCAAAGTGAATTCCTTTGCACAGCGAGAAGAAATGGGAGCGACTTCAAAAGTCCCGAAGTGGGCAGCCGCTTTCAAGTTCCCGCCAGAAGAAAAAGAAACCACACTGCGGGAAATACAGTTGAGTGTAGGGAGAACCGGTGTGATTACACCAGTGGCAATTTTCGATCCGGTACAACTTGCCGGAACCGAAGTAGCACGTGCCACTCTGCACAATCAGGATTTTATCACCGAACGAGATATTCGTCTGGGTGATACCATTGTGGTTCGTAAGGCAGGGGAGATCATTCCGGAAGTACTTCGTGTCAAGTGTCATGCAGAAGGAGCTTTACCGTATCAGCTGCCCAATGCTTGTCCGGTGTGTCATACGCAGGCAGTACGCGATCCGGAAGAAGCTGCCATTCGCTGCCCGAATCCAGATTGTCCGGCACAGTTGATGAAACGCATGATCCATTTCGTTTCCAAAGATGCCATGAACATCGACGGACTGGGACCGCAGAATCTGGCTGCCTTGCAGGAAAATGGTCTGGTGCATTCTGTGGCAGACTTGTATTCACTAACAAAAAAGGAACTGACCGAACTGGAACGCTTTGCAGAAAAATCTGCGGAAAATCTGGTTCGTGCCATTGCCGCTTCTAAAGAAAATTCTTTGGATCGTCTGGTGTTCGCACTGGGTATTCGCGGCATTGGTTCCCGTGCGGCAAAATTGCTCTGTGAACGATTTCCAACTATGGACGCACTGCTGCACGCAACGGCAGAGGAAATACAGGAAATTGACGGTTTCGGAGAAACCATGGCAGAAAGTGTCGTAAAAGCACTGTCAGAGCCGCATATGCTTCAACTGATTACACACCTGCGGGAAGCAGGCTGTAATATGACCTACCACGGAACGGTGGTAGAAGATCATCGCTTTGCCGGTATGACCTTTGTACTGACCGGAACGCTTTCTACTATGAAACGCAGTGAAGCCAAAGAATTGGTGCTGCGTTACGGCGGAAAAGTCAGCGGCAGTGTTTCGAAAAAGACAACTTTTGTGGTGGCAGGAGAAGCCGCCGGCAGCAAGTTGGACAAGGCAAACGAACTGGGTATTCCGGTTCTTAGCGAAGAAGAATTTCGTCAGAAAATTTTGGAGAACGCAGAAACAAAATAGATTCTTGCGTGCTCTGTGAAAGGAACGATAACCATGAAAATTGATATTGCACATATTGCAAAACTTTCCCGACTGCATATCGAGCCGGAGAAAATGGACAAGTTTGAAAAAGATATGGCTGCCATTGTAGATATGGTAGACCGTCTGCCGGACGTGGAAGACGAACTGACACTGGACGCAGAACACCCCATGAAATTGCGGGAAGATGTTGCGGTGGAACATAAATTCCGCCGTGAAGAAATGCTGGCAAATGCACCAGTGGTACAGTCTGGCTGTCTGGTTGTTCCGAAAACGGTAGAATAAGGAGGAGATACACATGAAGCTGTATGAGAAAAATGCCGCAGAACTGTCTGCAATGCTGCAAAAAAAAGAATGCAGTGCAGTTGAACTGACGCAGGACGTTCTGGAACGTATCGAAGAAAAAGAATCTGCTGTCGGTGCCTATGTAACACGTTGCGAAGATTGTCTGGATCGGGCAAAGGCAGTAGACGATGCACGTGCTGCCGGAAAAGAACTGCACCCGCTGGCTGGTATTCCAATTGGCATCAAAGACAACATTTCCACTAAAGGAATTCGTACTACCTGTTCTTCCAAAATGCTTGGAAACTATGTGCCGCCTTTTGATGCAACAGTAATGCAGCCGGTTCGTGAAGCTGGAATGGTGATCACCGGTAAGATGAACATGGACGAGTTCGCCATGGGTTCTTCCACGGAAACTTCCTATTTCCACACTACACATAATCCGCACAATCTGGAGTGCGTACCAGGCGGTTCGTCTGGCGGCAGTGCCGCAGCAGTAGCTGCCGGTGAAGCAATCCTCACACTGGGTTCAGATACCGGCGGATCGATTCGTCAGCCTGCTTCCCTCTGCGGTGTTGTAGGACTGAAGCCGACCTACGGCAGCGTTTCTCGTTATGGTCTGGTGGCATTTGCTTCCTCTCTGGATCAGATCGGTCCGTTCGGAAAGTCGGTCAAAGATGTTGCCCTGCTGCAAAGCCTGATTCAGGGACATGACAACATGGACGCCACTTCTGCATATCGGACATACACTAATCTGTATGACAATCTGAACGGCAACGTACAGGGTCTGCGTATCGGTGTTCCGAAAGAATATTTCGGTGAGGGTATCGATGCAGAAGTCAAGACTGCTGTGCATGCTGCGATCCAGCTGCTGGAGCAGAACGGTGCTACTGTAAAGGAAATTTCTCTCCCCAGCACAGAATATGCGATCAATACTTACTACATCATTGCTTCTGCTGAAGCTTCTTCCAATCTGGCAAGATTTGACGGTGTAAAGTATGGCTTCCGTGCAGAAAATTATGATGGTCTGACAGACATGTATGAAAAGACCAGAAGTGAAGGTTTTGGCGATGAAGTAAAGCGTCGGATTATGCTGGGCACATTCGTGTTAAGTTCCGGTTTCTATGATGCGTACTATAAAAAAGCAAAACTGGTACAGCGTCGCATCGGTCAGGAATTTGCAGCAGCATTTCAGGATTGTGATGTAATTCTGACACCAACTGCACCTTCTGCCGCATTCAAGATCGGTGAAAATATTGGTGATCCGTTGAAAATGTACTACAGCGATGTCTGCACAGTCACTGTCAACATTGCAGGTCTGCCGGCTGTCAGTGTTCCCTGCGGAAAGTCTGCTTCCGGTCTGCCGCTGGGTATGCAGCTGATCGGTAACAAGTTTGCAGAACAGACCATTCTGAACGCAGCATATGGTTATGAACAGCTGGTCGGCGGATTTCACGCCATTGCAGAAACCCTTTGAGCAGGAGGAAGAAATCAATGAAAGATTATGAAATTGTCGTTGGACTGGAAGTCCACGCAGAACTGAATACCAAATCTAAAATTTACTGCAACTGCCGTAACGCATTTGGTCTGGAAGTCAACACACAGGTTTGCCCTGTCTGCATGGGCATGCCGGGTACATTGCCGACACTGAATGAAAAAGTGGTAGAATATGCAATCAAAATGGGACATGCTATGCACTGCCAGATCAACGGTGTTTGCAAACAGGACAGAAAGAATTACTTCTATCCGGATCTGCCGAAGGCATACCAGATTTCTCAAGCAGAAGTACCGCTTTGCGGAAAGGGTTATCTGGACGTTATGGTAGACGGACAGATGAAGAGAATTGGCGTAACCCGTATCCATATCGAAGAAGATGCCGGAAAGCTGCTGCATGACGAGTCTTTCTCTGGTTCCCTGGTCGACCTGAACCGCTGCGGCGTGCCGCTGATCGAAATCGTATCCGAACCGGATATTCGCAGCAGTGCCGAAGCCAAGGCATATCTGGAAACCATCAAATCAATTTTGCAGTATCTGAACATTTCAGACTGCAAGATGCAGGAGGGTTCCATTCGCTGCGATGTCAATGTTTCTGTTCGTGAAAAAGGTGCAACCGAATTTGGTACCCGCTGTGAAATGAAAAATGTCAACAGTTTCAGTGCAGCTGTTCGCGGCATCGAATATGAGGCAAAACGCCAGATAGAAATTCTGGAAGCCGGCGGTACCATTGCACAGGAAACCCGTCGTTGGGACGATGTCAAGGGTATGAGCATTGTTATGCGTTCAAAGGAAGATGCTCAGGATTACCGGTATTTCCCGGAGCCGGATCTGCTGACCATTGTAGTGCCGGAAGAAAAGATTCAGGCACTGAAGGAAAGTATTCCGGAATTGCCGAATGTAAAGCTGCAGCGGTATGTTTTCGACTTCGGTCTTTCCCAGACAGATGCCACACTGATTGCAGAAGACATTTCTCGTTCTAAGATGTTCGATGCCTGCGTTGCACTGGGCACCTGCAAGCCCAAGAGCATCAGCAACTGGATTCTGGCAGATATTGCAAAGTATACCAACGAAACCGGAAAGTCTATTGAAGAAACAGCTCTGACACCAGAACATCTGACTTCTTTGATTGAGCAGGTGGAAAAAGGCGTTATCTCCAACGCTTCTGCAAAGAAAGTGTTTGCTGTAATTGTAAAAGAAGATAAGGATCCGCTTGCCATTATCGAAGAAAAGGGCATGAAGCAGAATTCGGACACCGGCTTCTTGGAACAGCTGGCAAAGGACGTACTGGCTCAAAACGAAAAGTCTGTAACCGATTACAAAAACGGAAAAACCAATGCACTGGGCTATCTGGTCGGTCAGTGTATGAAGGCATCTAAGGGCAAGGCAAATCCGGGTATTGTCAAGGAAATTGTCACCAAAATGCTAAATGCATAATCACACATTCGAAAGCACATGATAGAATGCATTTTCTATTTCATGAGAATACATTCTAAAAAATCAAGGCAACAGCATACGATTTGTATACTGTTGCCTTGATTTGCAACTGGATTCAGTTTAAAGCTGTACTTTGGGAAATTCTTTTGTCATGAACGGCGGTGGCGGTGTCTGCACTGTCAATCCATTCAAATCGGCAAGGCAAGAATCCGCATCTGTTTCCAACTGTAATTGATATGCCCACAGCAACTGATGCTTACAGCGGCAGGCACGGTTTTCCCGCATGTTGCCATACTTGGTATCTCCCAGAATCGGCGTGTGAATATGTGCCAGATGTGCACGAATCTGATGCGTTCTGCCGGTAATCAAATCCACTGAAAGTAATGCATGACGTTCATTGGAAGCAAGCACCTCATAACCAGTGATGATTTCTTGAAATCCTTCTTCCGGTGTGTCACGAACCGTGACTGTATTATGGCTGGCTGACTTCTTATGCCAGCCGTAAAGCGTCGCTTTCCGCTCCTTTGGTGTACCGACAGTGACACAGAGATATTTTTTGTGTACCTTGTTTTCACGAATCAAACGGTTCACTTCCCGCAGTGCCGCAGCAGTTTTGGCAGCAATGACAATGCCACCAGTATTTCGGTCTAAACGATTGCAGAGTGCCGGTGTAAAACTTTGTTCCTGCTCCGGCTGATATGCACCGTTTTCGTACAGATAGTGCAGTACGCGATTGATAAGAGTATCCGGAATCTGTCGGCTGTCACAATGCACCACCAGACCAACTGGCTTATTTACCAGCAAAATTCGCTCATCTTCGTAGAGGATTTCCAGTTGGTTCGGTGCCTGCAAAAATTCCGGAACACCACTGCGTTCTTCTTCTGTTTTGATAGCAAAATAAGAATCGCTGACAAACAGTGTCACCACATCGCCGGTCACCAACCGCTGATCTGGTGTACAGCGTTTTCGATTCACTTTAATGTGCTTGGTACGAATCCACTTGTAGCAAAGACTTTTTGGCAGTTCCGGCAACGTTTTTTGTAAAAAGCGATCCAGACGCTGGTCGCTGTCGTTTTCCTGTATGCAAAATTCTCTCATGGTTGTAAATTGCTGCGAAAGCAGCACTCCTTTTTCTGTTATTGATTCTATTATAGCATATTTTTGCTTAAAAGAAAAGGGCTATAAGCGTGCACACATGAATTTTTATGGCAACACCGTACAAAGCTTGTGTGTAAGATGCGTAGTCAGATTTTTTGGCAATATGACAGCTTTGTGTAGTGTTGCCTTGTATTTTACCTGATGATAGGAGGCTTTATCATGGAACAGTCTAAAAAAGAAATCCAGAATCTGAAACAACCTGCGGACAAGCGGAACGTTTCGAATTCGGATACTGCTGTTTCCAAGAAAAAACACAGTCATGCCGGTCATCGGGAACGCATGCGGCTTCGTTTTCAAAAAAGCGGCTTGGAAAGTTTTCAGCCACACGAGATTCTGGAATTGTTGCTATTCTATGCTTTGCCGCGAGTAGACACAAATCCCATTGCACATGATTTGATTGCAGAGTTTCATTCACTTTCCGGTGTGCTGGACGCGGATATACAGGATTTAAAACGTATCAATGGCATCAGCGAAAACGCAGCCATATTTCTGAAGTTGCTTCCGCAGCTTTGCCAGCAGTACCAGTTGGATAAACTGCGGGAACATGTTGCGTTAGACAGCACACAAAAATTGTGTGCCTATGTGCAGGCAAAACTTTCCGCGACAGTGGAAGAAAAGGTGCTTCTGCTCTGTCTGGACGAGCACTTGCATTTGCTGCACTGCGAAACAATCTCCACCGGCACTGCACAAAGAGCCGCACTGGATACACATCGCATTGTGGAATGTACAATACGCATGCGGAGCAGCCGTGTAGTGCTGGCACATAATCACCCGCAGGGACAGGCAGCCTTTTCTGATGCTGATCTGTTTGCCACCCAACAGCTGCGGCGGATAATGGACAGTATGCAAATACAACTGTTGGATCATATTGTATTGGGAAAACAGGGAGATACAATTTCCATGCGGCAAGTCATGGGCTGGAGCGATTCATAAAATGCTTTGAAGGAGGGAACCAAATGGATCATTTTGATTTGCATGCACCATTTTCGCCTACCGGTGACCAACCGGAAGCGATTGCCAAACTGGTACAGGGAATTCGGGACGGTGACCACGAGCAGACTTTACTGGGCGTTACCGGTTCCGGTAAAACGTACACCATTGCCAATGTCATCGCACAGGTGAACAAACCGACTCTGGTGTTGGCTCACAATAAAATTCTGGCAGCACAGCTTTGTTCAGAGTTTCGGGAATTTTTCCCGAATAATGCCGTAGAATATTTTGTGTCCTATTACGATTACTATCAACCGGAAGCCTATATTCCCAGCACGGACAGCTATATCGAAAAAGACTCCTCGATCAATGACGAGATCGACAAAATGCGGCACAGTGCCACAGCGGCACTGGCAGAGCGAAAAGATGTCATCATTGTCGCCAGCGTTTCCTGTATCTATTCCCTGGGCAGTCCGGAAGAATATCGTTCCATGATGGTTTCTATTCGTGTGGGAATGGAAAAGTCCAGAGATCAACTGATTGACCAACTAGTTGCAATTCAATATGAACGAAATGACATCAATTTTGTCCGCAATAAATTCCGCGTTCGCGGCGACGTAGTAGAAATCTTTCCGGCATCTTCCACTGACAAAGCAATTCGCGTAGAATATTTCGGAGATGAAATTGACCGCATCTGCGAAATCAATGTGGTTTCCGGAGAAGTTACAGCAACCATGCAGTATGCGGCAATTCTGCCGGCATCGCATTATGTTGTGGGAAGCGAAAAAGTGACCAAAGCTGTCAAAGAAATACGTCAGGAGATGCTGCAACGGGTGGCGTGGTTCTCCGCCAATCACAAACTGATCGAAGCACAGCGAATCCAACAGCGTACACAGTACGACATGGAAATGCTGGAGGAAATCGGTTTTTGCAGCGGCATCGAAAACTATTCTCGTGTATTAGCCGGCAGACCGGCAGGCAGTGTACCCTATACGTTGTTAGATCACTTTCCGGAAGATTTTCTATTGGTGGTCGATGAAAGTCATGTGACACTGCCGCAGGTTCGTGCCATGTACGCCGGCGACAGAGCCAGAAAGCAAACGCTGGTGGACTATGGATTCCGGCTGCCCAGTGCGTTCGACAACCG
The DNA here is from genome assembly GCF_000468015.1 of Ruminococcus callidus ATCC 27760. Lineage (GTDB taxonomy): Bacteria > Bacillota > Clostridia > Oscillospirales > Ruminococcaceae > Ruminococcus_C > Ruminococcus_C callidus. Next base: position 96,292 of record NZ_KI260408.1, read on the forward strand.
CCCGCTGAATTTCGAGGAATTCTACAGCCATGTGCATCAGGCAATCTATGTCAGTGCAACCCCCGGACCATTTGAAAAAGAGCATTCTGTACAGACCGTAGAACAGGTGATTCGCCCCACCGGTTTGCTGGATCCGGAAATCACTGTGCGTCCGGTAGACGGACAGATTGAAGATTTGTTTTCAGAAATCAATCTCCGTGCAGAAAAAAATGAGCGTGTACTTGTTACAACACTGACTAAAAAGATGGCAGAAGACCTGACGGCTTATTTGGAACGTATGGGCGTTCGGGTTCGGTATCTGCACCATGATATAGATACTGTAGAACGTATGGAAATTATCCGCGATCTGCGGCTGGGAGAATTTGATGTGCTGGTTGGCATCAACCTGCTCCGTGAAGGGCTGGACATTCCGGAAGTTTCTCTGGTAGCCATTCTGGATGCGGATAAGGAGGGGTTCCTGCGAAGTGAAACCTCTATGATCCAGACAATCGGACGTGCCGCACGAAATGCACACGGACAAGTTATCATGTACGCCGACGAGATAACCGGTTCTATGGAACGGGCAATCACAGAAACAGAACGCCGTCGTGCCAAGCAGCAAGCCTATAATGAAGCACACGGCATCATTCCGAAAACCATTCAAAAAGATGTGCGTGATGTCATTGAAATTACCACAAAAACAGAAGTGGAAAAGAAAACAACTGGCAAGAAGTTACGCGGCAAAGAAAAACGTGCATTGATCGAACAGCTGACTGCCCAGATGAAAGAAGCTGCAAAATTGTTGGAATTCGAACACGCCGCATATCTGCGGGATAAAATCAAAAAGCTGGAGGAGGAACAATAATTCATGTTGGATAAAATTGTTGTACGCGGTGCAAGAGCGAACAATCTGAAAAATATTGATGTGGAGATCCCACGGGATAAACTGGTAGTCATGACCGGACTTTCCGGCTCCGGAAAATCTTCTCTGGCATTTGACACCATCTTCGCAGATGGACAGCGTCGCTATATGGAAAGTCTCTCGTCTTATGCACGGCAGTTTCTGGGACAAATGGAAAAGCCTGATGTGGACAGCATCGAAGGCTTATCGCCGGCAATTTCCATCGATCAGAAAACCACTTCCAAAAACCCGCGTTCCACAGTGGGAACCGTAACTGAAATCTATGATTATCTCCGTCTGCTCTATGCCCGTATCGGCATTCCTCATTGTCCTGTCTGTGGCAGAGAAATTAAACAGCAGTCTGTTGATGAAATTGTAGACCGCATTCTGGCACTGGAGGAGGGAACACGAATTCAACTTCTGGCACCCATTGTCCGCGGGAAGAAGGGGCAGCATCTAAAAGCATTAGAAACGACAAAGAAGTCTGGTTATGTTCGCGTTCGCATAGATGGAAATCAATACGATTTGTCTGAGCAAATCACGCTGGAAAAAAATAAAAAGCATACCATTGAAATCATTGTAGACCGACTTGTAGTAAAGCCGACAATCCGTCCGCGACTGACTGACAGTCTGGAAACAGTGCTCGCTTTGACAGGGGGATTAGCAGTTGTAGACGTGATTGGCGGAGAAGAAATGCTGTTCTCACAAAGTTATGCTTGTCCGGAACATGGCGTTTCCGTCGAAGAACTGACTCCTCGTATGTTCTCTTTCAACAATCCATTCGGAGCGTGTCCGCACTGTACCGGTTTGGGCGTATTTCAGGAAATTGATCCGAAGCTGGTGGTTCCGAATCGTGACTTGAGTATTCGTCAGGGTGCTATTAAGGCAGTGGGGTGGAATAGTCTGGACGACAATTCCATTGCTATGATGTATTATCAGGCAATCTCCGAAAAATACGGCATTTCTTTAGATGTTCCTGTAAAGGAACTCTCCAAGGAACAGCTGAACTTATTTTTGTACGGCACAAAAGAAGATCCACTGTTTCTGCATCGCACCACAGCCGGCGGCAGAACTGAGGGATTCCGTGCTCCGTTTGAAGGTGTAATTCCCAATCTGAAACGACGATTCGCAGACGGCGGGGAATGGGCAAAGGAAGAAATCAGCAGTGTGATGAGTGATGTAGCTTGTCCGGTGTGCCACGGCAAACGTTTGAAGCCGGAAGTACTGGCGGTTACAGTTGGTGACAAAAACATTATCGATCTGACTGAACTTTCCGTTACAAAAGCACTGGACTTCTTTGCTCAGCTGCAATTAACAGAACGGGAGCAATTTATTGCCGCACGAATCGTAAAGGAGATTCGGGAACGACTGGGATTCCTGAATAATGTGGGACTGGAATATCTGACACTTTCCCGCAATGCCGGTACGCTTTCCGGCGGCGAAAGCCAACGTATCCGCTTGGCAACACAAATCGGTTCCTATCTAATGGGCGTACTGTATATTCTGGACGAACCCAGTATTGGATTGCATCAGCGGGATAACGATAAATTAATTGATACGCTGAAACGTCTGCGGGATTTGGGCAATACGCTGATCGTGGTAGAACATGACGATGACACCATTCTGGCAGCAGACTATGTGGTAGACATCGGTCCCGGTGCAGGAATTCACGGAGGAAATGTTGTCTATTCCGGTGATGTTCAGGGATTGCTTGCCTGCGAAAAATCGATTACCGGTCAATATCTCAGCGGGCAGCGAAAAATCCCGCTTCCCAAGGGACGCCGTACCGGAAACGGAAATATGCTAACCATTCATGGTGCAAGAGAGCATAACTTGAAAAACATTGATGTTTCCATTCCTCTTGGTGTATTTACCTGTGTAACTGGTGTTTCCGGCTCTGGAAAGTCCTCGCTGGTCAACGAGATTTTGTATAAATATCTGGCGGCAAGGCTGAACCGTGCAAGAACCCGCCACGGAGATTTTGACAGCATGGAGGGAACGGAGTTTCTGGACAAGGTCATTGACATTGACCAGTCTCCGATTGGACGGACACCTCGTTCCAATCCAGCAACCTATACCGGTGTATTTACCGACATTCGGGAACTGTTTGCCAAAACCAATGATGCCAAAGCCAAGGGCTATACCGCAGGACGATTCTCTTTCAATGTCAAAGGAGGCAGATGCGAAGCATGTCAGGGCGACGGTATCCTGCGAATTGAAATGCACTTTCTGCCAGATGTTTACGTTCCCTGCGAAGTCTGCAAAGGAAAACGCTACAATCGAGAAACGCTGGCGGTAGAGTACAAGGGAAAGTCTATTTATGATGTACTGGAAATGACAGTAGATGAAGGCGTGGTATTCTTTGAAAATCACCCGAAAATTGCCCGAAAGTTGAAAACGCTGCAGGAAGTAGGACTGGGCTATCTGAAAATCGGTCAGCCGGCAACCACGCTCTCCGGCGGGGAAGCACAGCGTGTCAAACTTGCAACAGAACTTTCCAAACGTCCCACCGGAAGAACCATTTATATTCTGGACGAACCGACTACTGGCCTGCATACTGCCGATGTACACCGTCTGATCGAAGTACTTCAGCGTCTGACTGATACTGGGAATACTGTTGTAGTAATTGAACACAATCTAAATGTTATCAAGGTGGCAGACTGGATCGTAGATCTCGGACCAGAGGGAGGCGACCGCGGCGGCACCGTCGTAGTCAGCGGTACACCGGAACAGGTAGCAGCCTGTGCAGATTCTTACACAGGCAAGTACCTCAAGCCGTATCTGGAAAACTAAGGGAAACGTTGGAGAGAGTCAATCCACCTGCAAATTTTCCCGCAAAACTGGCGGATTTCCAAAAAAATCAGATTTTCCCACAATAGATTTTGGGCTTTTTAGAAAATCTCACGGAAAAGCTTGCAAATTTTTGTGAAATGGTGTATAATAAAACTGTATGAAATGCACCAACCGCATTTCAGAAAAATCGTTAAATTTCAGGCTGTATCGGATAATATATGAATTTCCCTTTCACGATGCAGTCTATCGCAGAAAGGATGTCAAACAAATGGCAGAGTTAAACAAGGTATCTGTAGACGATCTGAAAGTGACCGGCAAACGTGTTCTGGTTCGCGTGGACTTCAATGTTCCGATGAAGGACGGCGTTATCACAAATGATAACCGTATTCAGGCAGCACTGCCGACCATCAACAAGCTGGTTTCTGAAGGTGCAAAGGTAATTCTGTGCTCTCATCTGGGCAAGCCGAAGAATGGTCCGGAGGAAAAGTTCTCTCTGAAGGCTGCTGCTGCTCGTCTGGCTGAACTGGTTTCCGCAAAGGTTACTTTTGTTCCGTCTGATGTTGTTGTAGATGATACTGTAAGAACTGCTGTAGACAAGATGCAGAACGGTGAGATCGTTGTTCTGGAAAACACTCGTTTCCGCAAGGAAGAAACCAAGAACATCGAATCCTTCAGCAAGGATCTGGCTTCTATCGCTGATGCATTTGTTATGGACGCATTCGGCAGTGCACACAGAGCACACTGCTCCACTGTCGGCGTAACAGAATTCGTAAAGGAAACTGCTGTCGGCTATCTGATGCAGAAGGAGATCAAGTTCCTCGGCAATGCTGTTGAAAATCCGGTTCGCCCGTTCGTTGCAATTCTGGGCGGTGCAAAGGTTGCAGATAAGCTGAACGTTATCTCCAACCTGCTGGAAAAGTGCGACACCCTGATTATCGGCGGCGGTATGGCTTATACCTTCCTGAAGGCACAGGGCTATGAAGTTGGTACTTCTCTGGTAGATGACACCAAGATCGACTATTGCAAGGAAATGCTGGAAAAGGCAAAGGCAAACGGCAAGGCTCTGTTGCTGCCGGTAGACACCGTAACTGCTTCTGAATTCCCGAACCCGATCGATGCTGCAATCGAAGTTGTTACCTATGATTCCAACAAGATTCCGGCAGACAGAATGGGTCTGGATATTGGCGAAAAGACACAGGCTCTGTTTGCAGATGCAGTTAAGACTGCAAAGACTGTTGTATGGAACGGACCGATGGGCGTATTCGAAAACCCGATTCTGAACAAGGGTACTGTTGCTGTTGCACAGGCTCTGGCAGATACTGATGCGACCACCATCATCGGTGGCGGCGACTCCGCAGCAGCAGTAATGCAGCTGGGCTTCGCAGACAAGATGAGCCACATTTCCACTGGCGGCGGTGCATCTCTGGAATATCTGGAAGGCAAGGTTCTGCCGGGCGTTGCAGCAATCGCTGACAAGGACTAATCAAAATAAGAACGCAGCTGTTTTGTGCTGCTGCAAACAGGAGGATTCTGTGAAAATGGAAACCTCCGTTTGTGCTGTCTTGGGAAAGGAATGATACCATGAAAAAATGGGAAGTGCAGGATTCTGTCAAAAATGCGTTTTTGAATCCGGCTGCTGCATTTGCACTGGGTGCTTTTTGCGGTCTGGCGATTGGAATGCTCTGTATGCCTTTTTCCAAAGGCATCGTCATCGGCAGCTATAATGGAAGCAACAACAAGGAATCCCACGAAGAAGGGGATTATATTACAGATGCAGAAGCATCAGAATCATCAGAAAAGAGGAATTTGTCATGAACAAGGCACTGAGAAAGGCAATTATTGCCGGCAACTGGAAGATGAACAAGAACCGCAAGGAAGCAGCAGAGCTGATCAACGCTCTGAAGCCGATCGCAGCTGACAAGACCTGTGGTGTTATCATTTGTGTACCGTTTACCAATCTGGAAACCGCACTGTCCCTGACTGAGGGCACAAATATCGAAGTTGGTGCAGAGAACGTACATTTCGAAAAGAGTGGTGCATTCACCGGCGAAATTTCCGCTGATATGCTGACCGAAATGGGCGTAAAGTATGTCATCGTTGGTCACTCTGAACGTAGACAGTACTTCGGCGAAACCGATGAAACTGTAAATAAGCGTACTACTGCTGCAATTGAAGCTGGCATGACCGTTATTCTGTGCGTTGGTGAAACACTGGCAGAACGGGAACTGGGCATCACAGAAGAAGTTGTTGCAAAGCAGGTAAAGGTTGCTCTGCACGGTCTGACTGCAGATCAGGTAAAGAATATCGTTATCGCTTATGAGCCGGTATGGGCAATTGGCACTGGTAAGACTGCTACTGCAGAACAGGCTGAAGAAGTTTGTGCATTTATCCGTGCAACTGTTGCTTCTCTGTACGATCAGGCAATTGCAAACGGTATGACCATTCAGTACGGCGGTTCTATGAACGAAAAGAACTGTGCAGAACTGCTGGCAAAGGAAAACATCGACGGTGGTCTGATCGGCGGTGCTTCTCTGGTTGCTGAAAAGTTCGGCGTACTGCTGGCAGAAGCTTCTAAGTAAGCTAAAATTTTAGGCAATACCATATAATAAAACGGGTGTTACCTTTATCCAATACGCAATCAGGCAGTGCCGTACAGAGCCGTAAGGTGACTGCACGGTGCTGCCTTTTTGGAAGAAAAGGAGAAATACAACATGAGCAAAAAACCTGTTGCATTGATTATCATGGACGGCTTTGGTCATAATCCCAGTGATTACGGCAATGCAATCCACGCAGCAAAGAAGCCAAATCTGGACAAATATATGCAGGGCCCGAATACCCTGATCGGTGCCAGCGGGCTGGACGTTGGTCTGCCAGACGGTCAAATGGGCAACTCGGAAGTTGGTCACACCAACATTGGTGCCGGCAGAATCGTTTACCAGATGCTAGTAAAGATTACAAAGGATATTGAGGACGGCAAGTTCTTCGAAAATCCTGCAATTTCCGCAGCAATGGACACTTGCAAAGAAAAAGGAACTGCTCTGCACCTGATGGGTCTGCTCTCTCCGGGCGGCGTGCACAGCCACATTTCTCACCTGTACGGACTGCTGGAAATGGCAAAGCAAAAGGGTCTGTCCAAGGTATATGTACATGCATTTCTGGATGGCCGTGACGAACCGCCAGCATCTGCCGCTGGTTTCATGAAGGAAGCAGTTGCCAAGCTGAATGAAATCGGCGTTGGTAAAATTGCCACCATTTCTGGTCGTTATTATGCAATGGATCGTGACAATGCATGGGATCGTGTAGAAAAGGCATATGATGCAATGGTTCTGGGCGAGGGTGTGCAGACCACTGCTGATCCGGTGAAGGCAATCGAGGACAGCTATGCTAACGATGTTACCGACGAATTCATGCTGCCGACCGTTCTGGAAAAGGACGGCACTGTTAAGGCAGGGGACAGCATGGTATTCTTCAATTTCCGTCCGGACCGTGCAAGACAGCTGACACGTTGCTTCGTAGATCCGGATTTCAACGGCTTCGAGAGAAAGAACGGTTATTTTCCGGTACAGTTCGTTTGCATGGCTCAGTATGATGCATCCATGCCGAACGTTTCCGTTGCATATCCGCCGGAAGATCTGCACATGACACTGGGTGAATACCTGAGTAAGTGCGGCAAGACACAGCTTCGTATTGCAGAAACACAGAAGTATGCACACGTTACATTCTTCTTCAACGGCGGCAGAGAACAGACCTTTGACGGAGAAGACCGCATTCTGGTCAAGAGCCCTGACGTTCCGACTTTCGATCTGAAACCGGAAATGAGTGCATACGAAGTAACGGATAAGGTTGTTGAAGCAATCAACAGCGATAAGTATGATGTCATCATTCTGAATTATGCAAACTGCGATATGGTTGGTCATACCGGTGTCTTTGATGCCGCAGTCAAGGCTGTAGAAGCAGTAGACACTTGTGTTGGTCGCATGGTTGATGCAATCATGAAAAAGGACGGTATCGCATTCATCACCGCTGATCACGGCAATGCTGACAAGATGCTGGAAGCAGACGGCACACCGTTCACTGCACACACTACCAATCCGGTACCGTTTATCGTAGTTGGCAAGGATTGCAAGCTTCGCGAAGGCGGCGTTTTGGCAGATATTGCTCCGACAATGCTAGAGGCAATGGAACTGCCGCAGCCAGAAGAAATGACTGGCAAGAGCCTGTTCGCGTAAATCATGACTTTAGTAAGTATCATATAAGAAAAGCACTTGTACAGAATACTGTACAAGTGCTTTTTGCATTTCATTATAGATATATATCAATTAGAAATCAATTTCCGTGTCGTAGTAGCAAGCTTTCAGCAGCTTTTCCATTTCCTCTTGAGAGGGCTGACGCGGATTGGAACCAGTGCAGGCATCGGCAATAGCATTCTTTGCCACTTCCGGCAGCTTTTCCAAAAATTCCTTTTCATCAATGATAGAAGTATCTGCCTTTACGCCGCTCTTACCGTAATTCTTAATGCCCTGCGGAATATCCAACTGGTCATTCATGGAACGGAGTTCTGCAATCAACGAATCAACTTTTTCCTCTGTTGTTGCACCAGACAAACCAATAAAGGATGCGATTTCTGCGTACCGATTTGCAGCTTCTTCATTTTTCGAATTATACTTGATGACCTTTGGCAGATACATTGCATTGGCACAACCGTGAATGATGTGATCGCCGGTATAAGCCGCACCAGTCTTGTGTGCCATAGAGTGTACGATACCCAACAGTGCATTTGAGAATGCCATACCAGCCAAGCACTGTGCATCATGCATTGCCGCACGAGCTTCCATATCTCCGTCGTAAGACTTCTTCAAGTTGTTGTGAATCATCTTGATTGCATGCAGTGCCAACGGATCAGTATAATTGCAGTGCAGGGTGGATACATATGCCTCAATCGCATGTGTCATAGCGTCCATACCAGTATGTGCAACCAGCTTTTTCGGCATAGTTTCTGCCAGTTCCGGATCTACAATGGCAACGTCCGGCGTGATATTAAAGTCAGCCAACGGATACTTAATACCCTTGTGATAGTCCGTAATTACCGAAAATGCAGTTACTTCTGTCGCAGTACCCGATGTAGACGGAATTGCACAAAATTTTGCCTTTGTCCGCAATGTCGGGAAGCTAAACGGTGTAATGATTTCTTCAAATGTAGTATCCGGATACTCATAGAATACCCACATTGCCTTTGCAGCGTCAATCGGAGAGCCACCACCCATGGCAACGATCCAATCCGGCTGGAATTTCCGCATTGCTTCTGCACCCTTCATTACGGTTTCTACAGAAGGATCCGGTTCAACGCCTTCAAACAGCTCCACTTCCATGCCGGCTTCTTTCAAATAAGCCACCGCCTTGTCCAAAAAGCCAAACCGCTTCATGGAACCACCGCCAACAACTACGATTGCTTTTTTGCCAGTCAGCGTTTTTAATGTTTCCAAAGAACCTGTGCCATGATACAAATCTCTTGGCAATGTAAATCTACCCATGATACAAATACCTCCAGTGTACACGAGTTTCCGGAGCATTTCCCAGCAAACTCTTTTGACAATATTCTTTCTGGAAATACATGTTGCTGCAATCGTGCACCGCTACATGATTTCCAATTTCAAACAACACTGCACAAAGCTTGTACGTAAGATGCACTTGGTAAATTGCGTGCAAAATCGACAAATAAACCTTGTGCTGTGCTGCCTTTATTATAATCCTTTTGGGTAAGAATGTAAATAGGTAGTATTGTAAACTATTTATGAATTTGTCAAGATACTGCTATCGAGCGATACTGCAATGGGGAATACCCTGTCTGCCTGCGAAATACCCGATTGAAATAGCTAACATTTTCATACCCACAAGAAAAAGCAATTTCTAAAACAGTTTCATCAGTTTCCAGTAACAATGCCTGTGCCTTTTCAATTCGGACAGCGTTTAAATATGCCGTAAAGTTTTGACCTGTAGCAATGCGAAAATAGCGGGAAAAATATTTTTCAGACATATGAAACTGCTCTGCCATAACTGTAATGGTCAAAGGAGCAGCATAATGCCTCTGAATAAAATGCAACATTTCTTTCAAGCGTTTGCTTTTTTCACTGGGGGAATGCTGCACCGAAACAATCTGATGTTGGCAGAGCATTTGTGCAATTATTTGCAAAAGCTGTGCCTTTACCATAAGTTCATACCCAACACTTTTTTGCTCCGCGGCAATTTGAATCTGATACAAGGTTTCACGCAGAAAATATTTTTCAGTTTCATTGGTAACTTGTACCGGAAACCGCAGTACCCCTTGTACAATTTGTTCCAAGTAAGTCTGAGCAGCATCGCTTTCTGAAAAAGTCAATGCCTGTAACGGAAAAATAACTGTACGATATACTAACTGATTATCCTCTGAAACAATTCGGTGCAGTTCCTCCTGATTGATACAGAAAATATCTCCCTCTACTGCGGAAAACGTTTCATTTCCAATTGTAATTACTGCTGTACCATGCAACATTTGCATAATTTCTATATTTCTGTGCCAGTGCAACGGTACCAGAAAATGTTGATTTCCATCTGCACGTGTCACAAAACATTCCATAGGGAATCGTGGGGTACCATGTTTTCGCTTCTCATAAAATTTCTGTTTTTCCAATTCCGACACCTCTGTTTCTTTTTTTCTCTGCATTTTGACAATCAGAGAAAATTAGTGGAAAAAGTACAAGAATCCGAGGATATAGTACTAGATTTTACGGATTGTTACAGATATAATATAACACAGAACAGGCAATCTGTCAACCATTGATCTATCAACTTTAGGAGGTTTATATATGAAATTTCAGGACAATTTTTTATGGGGAACTGCTTCCGCCGCATATCAGGTAGAAGGTGCATATCAAGACGATGGCAAAGGCTTAAACGTCTGGGATGCTTACACACAGGAAGACGGTCATGTGGCACACAGCGAAAACGGAAATATTGCATGCGACCACTATCATCACTTCAAAGATGATGTGAAAATGATGAAAAAAATGGGCATTCGCAATTACCGGTTTTCAATCAGCTGGACAAGAGTTTTGCCGGACGGTACTGGAAAAGTAAATCAGAAGGGATTGCAGTTCTATTCTGATTTGGTAGACGAACTGCTGGCAAACGGCATTGAACCGTTGGTAACGCTGTTTCACTGGGACTATCCTCTGGCACTGCATCAGAAGGGTGGCTGGCTGAATCGTGATTCCTCAGACTGGTTTGCTGAATATGCCAAAGTCGTAGTCGATGCTCTGTCTGATCGTGTAAAGTATTGGATGACCATTAACGAACCGCAAGTATTCATCGGCTGCGGCTATGCCATTGGAAAATTTGCTCCTTTCGAGGTGCATCAGGCACACGACTTGACTCGCATGACACACAACGTTTTGCTGGCTCACGGAAAAGCAGTACAGGTGATCCGGAAGTATGCAAAACAGAAGCCAACTGTTGGATTTGCCTTTGCAACACCCTGCTGCACACCGGAAAGCAATACACCGGAAGCCATTGCAGAAGCAAAACGTAAGAGTTTCGCTTTTACTAAAAACCGCTTCCCATTTGAACTTGCTTGGTGGGCAGATCCGATCTTCTTTGGCAAGTATCCGGAAGAAGCTTATCGGATTCTTGGAAACGACATGCCGGAAATTCTGGAAGGGGATATGGAAATCATCTCTCAGCCGGTCGATTTTTACGGTGTCAATATTTATGAGAGCAAGGCTACGGAAACAGAATTTGGCTATGCAGAAAACGCTTATATCGGCTGTGCAAGAACACAAATGGGTTGGCCGGTAACACCTGAGGTACTGTACTGGAGTCCGTTGTTCCTATATGAACGCTATCAGAAACCGATTCTGCTTAGTGAAAACGGTATGGCAAGCCATGACTGGGTACAGCTGGACGGTAAAGTTCATGATCCGCAGCGAATTGATTTCATGAAACGGTATCTGCGGGAACTGTATCGTTCGATGCAGGACGGAGCAAAGGTAATGGGTTACATGTACTGGTCTGTCATGGACAATTTCGAATGGGCTGACGGTTATGATAAGCGTTTCGGTTTGGTACACGTGGATTATCAGACACAAAAGCGTACCATAAAGGATTCTGGTTATTTCTACCGCGATGTAATTAACACTAACGGAGAAGCCATTTTCAGTGATACTTGGACGGAACAGTAATTCTGATTGTTCAGTAAATACATTCCATAACAAAAAATAGAAACGCTCTGGAAAGCTTTGTTTAATCCGCTTTCCAGAGCGTTTTTCACGTAAAAATAGAAATTACAATTTCAGGAACAGAGCAGAGAATAAAATCAACAGCATGCAAATCGGACAGATAAATTTGATCATAACACGATACAAACCTTTCACACGAAAGCGTGCATTCTTCTCGATTTCATCTTCTACAAAAGTTGTTTTTACAACAAATCCAACCAACACACAAGTCATCAATGCGACAATCGGCATCATAATGTTATTGCTAATATAGTCGAAGAAGTCCAGGAACTGCATGTGGAAAATAGTGAAATCAGACCAAATGCTATATCCAAAGACAGAAAGTAAACCGATCAGAAACGATATGCCGGTAACAATCAGGCAACTGGGAATCCGTTTCCAGTGGAATCGTTCTTCCACAATGGAAACAACTGTTTCCATCAAAGAAATGGAAGATGTCATTGCAGCCAGTACCACCAACAAGAAAAATACTGCACCAACGATCTGTCCGCCCAACATTTCCTTGAAAACATTCGGGAGTGTGATAAACATCAGACTTGGACCAGCATTCAAAGCATTTTCATCACCACCGGAAAAGACAAAAACTGCCGGAACGATAATCAGTCCAGACAGAAAAGCTACCAAAGTGTCGAACACTTCAATCTGGCGAACAGAACTTTCAATGTTATCTTCTTTCCGCATGTAAGAACCATATGTAATCATAATACCCATTGCCAATGACATAGAATAGAACAACTGTCCTACTGCGGCAATTACTGTTTTTATAGAAAACTGGTTGAAATCCGGCTTGACATAGTAGATCAATCCATCAATTGCTCCCGGCAAAGTCAACGTATAGATACTAATTCCTACAATCAGAATCAACAATACCGGCATCATTAGCTTGCTGACTTTCTCTACCCCTTTTTGCACACCTAGCATAACAACTACTGCGGTAAGGAGAATGAAAATTGCAAAAAACAACATCGGTGATCCGGCATGACCGATAAAGTTAGAGAAATAAGAACCGTCACCGGCCGCACTTGCTCCAGAACCAGTTGTAAATATCACCAGATATTTCAGCACCCAACCTCCGATCACACAGTAGTAGGGAAGGATAATTACCGGAATCGCTCCTGCTAGCCAACCAAGCGGTTTGAAATGACAGTTCATATCTGAATATGCCTGTATGACACTTTTTCCGGTACGCCGTCCAATGGCAATCTCTGTGGCCATCAGGGCAAAACCAAACGTAACCGCAAAGATCAAATAGACCAGAAGGAACATACCGCCGCCGTATTTCGCAGCAAGATAAGGGAAACGCCAAATATTTCCCAATCCAACAGCAGAGCCCGCAGCTGCTAAAATAAATCCCAGCTTGGATCCAAATCCGCTTTTGACTTGTGTAGTTTTTGATTGCATATGATAAAATACTCCTCTCTTTTCACTTGAAGCATGCTAATATGAAAATATCAACAAGTTCAATTTTCTGTACACCAGCACAAAAGTGCGTTCACAAAGATTTCTTTTATCACTCCTGTGAGCATACTCTATTTAGTATACACGATTTCTGTAGAATTGTCAATGAATATTATGAAAAATCACAATGAAATCCTATGGATATATCATAAAACGCCGCCCTGTTTTGCAGAGCGACGCTGTACGAAAAAGATTGATTTTATTCTGTCATTTTGCTTAAGGCAATACCGCACAAAGATTGTGCGGTATTGCCTTAAACGATTTCAGCAAGAGGAATTGTCACAGTTTTTCTGTCACCGGTTTTATTGTAAGGATAAGAAACTTCCAATTCTTTTTCCCGAACGGTAATCTGCAAATTGCCAAAGGAGCACACATTATTTCCGGAATCGTCTTTTGTCCAGACTGCCTGAGAATCCGAGAACACGGAAAACGCTTCGTCCAGCGGCAGGGAAGCCAACCGATTAAAGTTGTGATATAGAACTATGCCAGACGGCGAGGTACTGTACAAAATCACTTCGCTGTAATTTCCAAAGCTATACTGATTGACAGCAAACCCTTCTCCCATGGTATCCGGAATTGTCGTAAATGCCCATGCTCCATTATTCAGCAAAAACTCATCATTATAATCCGCATAAGTAACTTCTGCATTCTCTGCAATATTCTTGGAAACTGCAAGCATGCTGATCTGCATAACTCCGTCGCAGGATACAGGCTGTTTTTTTCGACAGGATACTGTGATTTTACGAGTGTTTTCATTTTGGGTAACCCGGAACACAGTTCGACTGGTGCCTGCAATATCATCATCTACAGATAAGTAAAGTGCTTTTTTCTCAAAAAAGCTTTCCGGATATAATTGCAGCAATGTATCGGCTGTGATGTATTCATCTGTGATATTTGCACTTTGAAGCACCGTCCGCAATTCTTCCCTTGAAGAAATCCACTGTTTTTTCATGGAAGAAATGTTCAATACATCATAATATCGCAAGCTTGCAGAAATCTCGGTTTCTCCGACTTCTTTCCATGTTGGTTTTTTTCCGTTCCACTGCTCTATAGGAACTGCAACCCAAAGCAAGTCGATTCCAGTACCGGAGGTGCCGTCAATTTCTGTTCCACTGTAAAAAATCTCAATGTAGCCATTGTCCTGCTGCACAACTTTTTCGGGTGCATAGACTACAGAATTGCATTTTACAGTCGGACGTGCAAACAGCACATAGTCTGCAAAGAACGCATCGTTAAAATAGTCACGCAATTGCTGGGCAACTGCATTTTCATACAAAGGAGCGAGGCTATCCTCAAAGTCCTGCTCCGATGTCAGCACCATTTCCGGACGGCTGCTCAATGCACGATTCCAGCCGCTTTTGGTAACTGCTTGAATATTTTGTTCCACTGAAAGTTGACAGCTGCTTGTGTCCAATGTTTTAGAATTCCACACCGGTGCTTTTCCATTCCATTGGGACTTGGGCAAAGCAACCAAAAGCAGATCAATAGATTTTGAATGAAAACCGTTACAAAGTTCCTGTTGATAAGTGATCTGCAGCGTTCCGGTTTTATCCTGTGAAACTTCACAAATTATATTTTCATAGTCGTTTCCGTCTGGTTTTGCAACGAGATCAACAAACAGCACATGGGAAGCAAAGAACTCCGAATCATAGTATTTTTTCAGATTTTCTGTTGTTTTTTCTCCCAACAGCGATGTAATTTGTTTCTCTAATTCTTCCACAGTAGAAAAAATCAATGCGGAATCGGAACTCTTTGCTTTGTCCCAGCCCTGTTCTGTTGCTGTGGTAATATTGAACAGCATATCATACGACGGAAAAATCCAATTGGTATCCCATACAATTTCTTCACCGTGATACTGTGTTTTCGGAATCGTCACCTGAAGCAGCATTCTGCTGCCGATACCAACACAATCCATGAGCATGCCAGAACGATTCGATGCCTTTATGTGTATTTTTCCATCGGTACTATGAAAAACATCGTCAATGGAAAAGAACTCCTGTGTTCCGGCAGAAACTACCGGTGAGATATTGACCAGCAACACATGACTTTGGAAAAATTCTTCTGTATATTGATTGCAGAATGGTTCTGTGTTAAGCAGACTATTTTTGGAACCTAATTCCACGGCAAACTGTTCCCCATATGCATTCCATTCGTCCATTGTGGAAATCACTGCCGGCATAGAGTCTATTTCAGATTCATTTTTGAAATAGACATTGTGAATTGCTGTGGTAGGCGTAAGTGTTCCCTTCTGCGATGTATCCTGTTCCGGCAGGGTAGTGGTGATATGCACCAAAAATCGCAGTAGGGAAGTGGTGTCCTGCATATCGATCGTTCCAGAGGAAGAATCCTGATAGCAATCCCCATTCTGCGTCTGCTGTGCATTCAGTATAACGACACCAGCCACATATTTGTTCAGGAGAACAGCATCGTTAATGGCAATTCTTCCGTCCAAATCAATATCCCCATAGAGAGCATCAGCAGGAACTTCTTGTTTGGTGGAAGAACTGGTACTGGTTTCTGTAGAAGCAGAGGCAGTTGAGGTGGTGGTTATTGTGGTTGCGGTTTCGCTTTCCGTAGAAGTCCGCTGCTCCTGCGTTGTAGTTGCAGTAGAAACTGGTATAGATGTAGTGATTTCTGAAGTCGTTTGACTTGTGCCTTCAGTAGATTCTGTGGTTGTCTGGATTGTTGTAATTGCAGCAGTAGTTTCTGTGAAAGTATTTTCTCGCAGATAGTGCATCTCCGCATAGAATTCTCGAAACGGCTGTTCCACATTTCCACCAGTAGGCACCTTTTTTGCAATCGCATTCCAGTCTGCCTGTGTTCCGTCATAATATATATCCCGCAATGCAGTATCGGAGAAAGCATCAGCTTCCAGAACCTGAATCGAATGCGGCAAGGTCAGATTAGTCAAGGATTGGTTGTAGAAAAATACACCCTGTGCAATCGTTTCCACGCCGTCTGGCACAGAATACGAACTTTTCAGTGTGTTTTCATTTTCTGCAAGAGCATTCGGATAAGCATACAGTATTTTTTCTTCCTTGTCATAGAGCACGCCGTCTACACTGGTATACGCCGGATTATGCTCATCAACTTCGATTCTCTGCAAATCTGCACACGCTTGAAAGGCAATTCCGCCGATCTGGGTGACACTCTCCGGAATATAAATAGAAGTTAACTGACTCGAAAAGAAGGCCCCTTCTTGAATCGTCGTTACCGGCAGACCGTCAATGGTATCCGGCAGCACAATGTCTGTTTCATCTGCACGAAATCCGGTAATCTCCACATAGGTATCATGTTTGTTGTATTTCAGTAATACAGCATCTGTTGCTGTTATATCAGAAATAGCCGTTGTTTCTAGTGCAGCGGCAGTCATGCTGCTGATGGGAGCAACCTGTACAAGCATTGCACCCAAAACCGCAAGTGCGATCCATTTTTGTTTCATCTTGCTTTCCTCCATTCATGTGATTTTTCAGTTGAATTTGTGAATGGCATCTACCAGTTCGCTGCCCGTAAAAGTAAGCGGGTTATTGGCATCCGAATTAAAGTATACGCCGTTTTTCCAATAGAATTCCGAGTATCGAACATATGCTCCGTCAGGCACCGCATCTCCGCCATCATTCAAGAAATATAGGAGCGTTTCTCCGACTTTAGGAAGTGATATATCTCCATTGTTCTCAAACAGACTGGTTTCTGCTGCCTGCTCTGCCGTCATATTCCATTGTTCCGGTGTTTCTCCTATATAGGAAAGATATTCCGTCATTGGCATATAACCGCCCTTTATATAAATTGAAATGCAATCTCCGTAATGCAACTCTTTTGCCGAATCAAAAACCATTTCCAGTTTGACATCAACTTGAATCCACGGCTGTCCCTGAATACTGGTATAAGTTACAGCATTTGTTGTGCCGAGTACAATCGTATCCGATTTTGCAATCAGATCTGAAAGTGTGTCAAATGTTATACCTACTGAGGCAACTTCCCAAACGTGTTTTGCAACTGTATAACTGCATGGCGGCTGTACCGTATAATCTTTTGTTTGCATTGGTTCACAGGAATCAGCACGCGTTGTGACGGTCTGTATATCATTTTTGCCGTCCATATAGCGTGTTGTTGTCTGTGCAGCAGTCGTATGCTCTGATGCAACTGCTGTTGATGCAAGGGGAGTGGTCATCTGCTTTGTGCCAGTCGTTGTTCTTTTCCGTGTGGTAGTATATGCAACAGAAGTCACAACTGCTTTTGCTGTTGTCGTATCAGATCTTCTTACAGTTGAAACCGAAATTGTAGTTTGCTTGGAATCCGAAGTCGATTTTTCCGGTACTTGGTGAGAGGTGGTATGTTTGGATACTGTACTGGTTGAACTTGACAGAGTATTTTCTGCGGTTGCTAAAACTGTTTCAGCAGAATTTTTTTCACCGGTAGTAACTGTTGTTCGTGTTGTTTCTGCCGTAAATGATGTCATTGATTGTGAAGTCACAGTCGTTGTTGCCGGATCTATCCAGGCTGTTATTGTGGTTTCCTGCGGCGGAACAACCTCGAGTTGATCTCTGGAATCGAAAAACGCTTGATACGCACCATACCCGATACCCAGTACCGCAGCTGCACAGAACACCATTGCAGACTGTCGAATCCACTTCGGATACCGCTGAAAAAAGAGGGGAGTGGCGGTATCTTGTGATTGTTCAGCCTGTATTTGCTGTAGAAACTGTGCTTTTCTTTGAGGAGCAGGCGGTTCAAAACAGTCTTGCAGTGCCTTTTTATATTTCCGTTTCATACCCGTCTGCCTCCTTTCCAAAATGTTTTCGCAGTTTTGCCAGTATGGCTTTCAATTTTCGATGCAGTGCAAAGCGGGATATTCCGTACAGCTGGCTCATCACCACGACAGGCACTTCATTGACATAGCGGAGCAGGATCAGTTCCCGTTCTTCCGCTGTCAATTCTGAAAGAGCATTTCGCAGTGCTACATGTGTGATAAAATCATCATCTTGTACAGAAACAACCGGCATATTTTCCTCACTGAGGGGTTCGGCAGAGGGCTTGCGGTATGTATCAATACAAAGATTTCTTGCAATTACATACAAATACTGCAATTCTTTTCCGGTACTTTGATACTGCGGATGCTGATAGTATCTCAAAAATGTTTCCTGCGTCAAATCTTCTGCAAGTTCCTGACATCTGGTATGAAAAAAACAATATCGATAGATCTTGTCATATTGCTGCGACAGATTCATAGGCACTGCATCTCACCCCTCTCATTGGCATTAACGTTTGAACTGGAAAAATGTGCGTTTAAATTTGTAAATATTTTTTGAACTATAAAATTCTATGACATATCAGAATGTATTTCAACGGTGCTATTCATTTTTATGTGAATTTATGTGAATATGCTCTATATCATAATCCCCAGTATACCATAATTTTAGCAAGTTTGCAAATTTGCTGTTTTTCTGAAAATGTATTTTGAACAGCTGGACAATCCCCCAAAATTGTGCTATAATAAAAAAGGCGGGATTTGTCCTGCCGGATTTTATCGAAAAGGGAGTCTTACAAATGAGAAAAAATTTTGGAGCACAGACATGGATGTATCCGATGCCGGTTCTCATCGTCGGCACCTATGATGAAAACGGAAGGCCCGATGCCATGAATGCAGCTTGGGGCGGCATTTATGAAACCAATCAGATCATGCTTTGCTTGAGTGAAAACCACAAGACGACAAAGAATATTCGAGCAAAGGGTTCTTTCACAGTCAGCTTTGCAACTGCGGATACGGCTGTTCCGGCTGATTATGTGGGTTTGGTTTCCGGAAATAACACACCGGATAAAATGGAAAAGTCCGGTCTGCACGCAGAAAAGAGTACTACAGTTGATGCTCCGCTGTTTCAGGAATTTCCGATGGCATTGGAGTGCAAGCTGGTAAAGTTCAATGAAGACGGCATTGTTGTCGGCGAAATTGTCAATGTTTGTGCTGATGAGCGTGTGCTGGACGAAAATGGAAAGATTGATACTGACAAGGTAAATCCAATTGTTTTCGACAGCGTTGCTCACACCTATCGCAAACTGGGCGAAAAAGTTGGCACCGCATTTTCTGACGGCAACCAGCTGAAATAAAAACATATTCTAAGTCAAATCTAAAAAGCAAAAATCACGCAGTTTCAAAAAGCTGCGTGATTTCTATGCGATAGCGATACTATTGAATTTACCACATCAGAGAAGTGAGATCGTCCAGAATACAACCAGCGGCTTTGACTGCCTTACCGGCATTTTTTCGAATGTCATGCTTCTGCTTAGAGGTTGCCTTGGACATCATATAACAAACTGTTCCTACAGTTGCACCAACTGTAACCCCGCGAACTACAGATTTTACGGTCATTTTTGCATACTCCTTTCCGCATTTTCATTTTTCAGCGATTTCTGCTGCATGCTTATTATGCGAAAAGAAAACTGCATTTATCCCTGTATATCCATTCCACAACTGGAAAAGAGAGGGCTTTTATGAAATTATCACAATTGAACATCGTTTTAGTCGAACCGCAAATTCCGCAGAATACCGGAAATATTTCCAGAACCTGTGCCGTTACTGGAGCAAGGCTGCATTTAGTGGAACCTCTTGGATTTACGGTGACAGACAAGCACCTCAAGCGTGCGGGGTTGGACTATTGGGACAAGCTGGACTTGACATATTACACGAACTGGGAGGACTTTTGCGACAAAAATCCGGAAGGGGAGAGGTATTTCTTCACAACAAAGGGCAGACATATTCACAGTGATGTTTCTTATCCAACAGATAAACCTGTGTATCTGGTATTCGGCAGAGAAGACAAAGGACTGAACGAATCTCTGCTAGTACAACATCCGGACACCTGTGTTCGCATTCCTATGCGAAATACCCTTCGCAGTCTGAACCTTTCCAATTCTGTGGCAATTGCAGCATATGAAGTATTACGGCAATGGGAATATCCAGAGTTATCTGTAGAAGGCGAACTGACACAGTTTACATGGGAATAAAGTACTTTGAAATTGATATAAAAACAACGGGCAAGTTACATGATTATTGTAACTTGCCCGTTGTTTTAGCAATACATATCAATGTTATGTATTAGTAATTCACTCTGGATTTGTAATATCTGTATTCTCTGATTTCGATTCATGATCTTCATTGTTTTCCTGCTCAGCTTGACTTTGACTGTTTCTTTCAAAGTGTGCCAGAGGCGAACTGTCTGTCGCATGTTTCAAAATCTGATTGGACAAATGGGTGTAGATCTCTGTTGTAGAGGTGCTTGCATGTCCCAATACTTCTTTTAGCGTCAATGCATCAACATTTCCGTACTGATACATCAGCGTTGCCGCAGTATGCCGCAACTTGTGGGTAGAAAAGCCTTGTCCGCCAAGATCTGCCTGTGCCAACGCAGTTTCTACTACTTGCTGCACACGCCGTTTGCTGATCCGTGTATGCCGCTTGCTCAGGAAAACAGCAGTTTCCGCAGAGCCCTCAGGCAACTCACGAACTTGTAAGTACGCGTGAAGTGCGTCCATACAGGCTTCATTTAAGTACACCATGCGTTCCTTATTGCCTTTGCCCAGCACACGCATTTTGGCTTCCTTGAAGTTGATGTCTGAAAGATTCAAACCCACCAGTTCGCTAAGCCGTATTCCGCAATTCAAGAACAATGTCAATATGCAATAATCCCGTTCTGGATATGCAGAATTCAAAGATTGCAGCAATTGCTGGCTTTGTTCCAATGTCAAATATCGCGGCAAAGCTTTTTTCGGCGATGGCAGTTCCAATTGCTCAGTCGGGTCTTGCGAAATCAATTTCTGATGTTGGCAGAGATAGCGGAAAAAGCTACGCAGTGCAGAAACTTTTCGGCCGCGGGCACGATCATGATTTTCACGTTCTTCTGTAACATAATACAGATAGTTATATAAGTCCTGCAATGTCACAGATTGCAAAGCAGATACGGACATATCTTTGATCGGAATCTGCTGCAAGTCGTTGATGTCCTGAAACTGCGGCTCACGCATCATGCGAAGATACTTCAGAAACAAACGAATGTCCAGATAGTATTCCTGTACCGTACGGCTGGACAATGATTTCGTTACAGTGATATATAAAATATAATCCAGAAAAAAATCAGGGCACTGTTTGCGATCAATTTCCAAAATAATTGCCCTCCCCTCGTAATTGGGTCCTCTTAATTGCACCAAATTTGTATTTGGTGCAATTACATATTAGCATTTCCCTGTCATATTTCGGCTCATTGCAAATATGCCTGCAGCACTTGTTCTGCACAACGAATTCCGTCTACTGCCGCAGATGTGATTCCACCTGCGTATCCGGCTCCTTCGCCGCATGGATACAAACCAGCCAGCGACACTGACTCACAGTTTTCGTTCCGAACAATGCGTACAGGCGACGAACTGCGGCTTTCTACGCCGGTCAATACTGCATCTGTTTCTGCAAATCCATGAATCTTACGATTCATGGCTGGAATTCCAAGTCGCAAAGTTTCTGCAACAAATGCCGGTAAATATTCATCTGGTGAAATCCAATTGACACCCGGCTGATACGTTGGTTCAATTTTTCCGCAACCAGTCGCAGCGTGTTTTTGCAAAAAATCGCCAACACAGCAAACTGGTGCATAATAATTGCCGCCGCCAGCTTGAAATGCAGCTTCTTCCAGTTTCTGTTGAAACCGCATTCCGGCTAACGGGTGTGAATCCTGCAACTCTGCCGCGGAAACGCCGACCAGTAATGCACTATTGGCATTTCTGCCATTTCTGGCATAATTACTCATACCATTGACAACCAGTCGATGTTGTTCTGAAGATGCTGCAACGACTTCCCCACCCGGACACATACAAAATGTGTACAAACTATGTTTGTTCGGCAAGTGCACAGCCAGCTTATAATCTGCAACCGGAAGCTCCGGCGGAGAGGCTTCCCTGCCGTACATGGCATGATTTAACCAATCCTGCGAATGCTCGATTCGCATACCGACTGCAAAATTTTTTTGCGTCATAGAAATGTTCGCATTGTACAGCATTTCAAACACATCTCGAGCACTATGCCCCACAGCAAGAATACAGTGAGAGGTAAGGATTTCTGTCGTTTTTCCGTCCTTTTGATACTGTACAGCTGTCAGCTTGCCATTTTTCTGTACCAGCTTTTCCATGTGAGCCTGAAAGAGGATCTCTCCGCCGTATCGTTGAATTGTTTTCCGCATTTCTCGCACGACATGTACCAGCTTATCCGTTCCGATATGTGGTTTTGCCAGATAGAGAATTTCTTCCGGTGCGCCGCATTCTACAAAGCTTTGCAGCACAAAACGAATTCGCGGATCCTTAATGCCAGTCGTCAGTTTGCCGTCTGAAAATGTTCCTGCACCGCCTTCGCCAAACTGTACATTGCTGTCTGTACAGAGCATGCCGGTTTTTCGGAAATTTGTCACATCTTCCTGTCGCTGCTCCACGCATTTTCCGCGTTCCAGCACAATTGGACGCAATCCCGCCTTTGCCAGAATTAATGCCGCAAACATGCCCGCCGGACCAAATCCCACAATTACAGGACGATTTGATTGGCTTACGGGAACTGTACATTTTGGGATACGATAATAATAAGGTACGTACGACTGAATGTCAGCATCTTTTACAGCACGCCGCAGAATTTTTTCCTCATTTGAAACGGCAACTGCAACTGTCAAAATCACAGTGATTTTCGGTTTTTTCCGTGCATCAACAGAACGTTTCAAATATAACACTGACTGAATTTCCTGTGCTGAAATATGCAGCCGTTGTGCAATCTTCTGCCGTAAAATATCTTCCGTGAATTGCAAGGGCATAGAGAGATTCGTTAATTTAATCATACAGTGTCACCTCTTTTCTGCAAAATTTGTTTCGCCGCATTTTCTCCGGAAAATTGTCCGGATTGCCATGCCCAATTCAGATTATAACCGCCGCAGTTTCCATGAAAGTCCAAGATCTCACCTGCAAAAAACAAGCCATTTACCAAACGAGATTGCAAATCCGCATCAATTTCCTCTGCCGGAATGCCGCCGGAAGTCACTTGAGCCTCCTGCCAACTGCCTCTGGAGAGGACTGGAAATTTCCAAGAAAGAATAGTTTTCGCAACTTGCTCCAATTGCTGCGGCGTAATTTCATAAACAGGCGTATCCATTGACATAGCAATACCAGCACTTCGCAAAAGCTGTATGCCCGCCTTTTTAGGCAGCAAGCCGGTAAGCCAATCCTCCAGTTTCCAGTTTGTCCGAACGCCATATAATTCCCACAACAAAGGAAGTAGCCGTTGTTCTGGAATTTCCGGCAAAAGCCTTAGACAAATTGCAGCCGGTTCCTGTCCCACACAAGCAGCAGAGAGATTCATTACACATATTCCGGAGATAGTCCGTTCTGTAAACTGCACTTCTCCTGTATCTACCGCAAGAACAGTGCCATTTTCAGAAATTGCAGTCACTTCTGCCGAAAGACGGATACCTTTCAACAGTCGCAGTAAGACTGGTTTTGTTAAAAAAGGCACCAATGCCGGCTTTGGTGTATTGCAATGATGCCCCAAATTCAAAAGCCATGAGAATGCTGACCCGTCAGAGCCGGTTTTAGGAGCAGCAAATCCACCTGTTGTGACAATTGCCGCACTTGCAAGGAAATCTCCTTGTGTGGTCTTTGCCAGAATTCCGGATTCCGTCTGCTGTATATCGGAAACCAAACAATAGCAAACGTCAGAAATCCCCTCTTGTTCTATTGTCAAACGAAGTGCATCTAATACGCTCGCCGCCTGATTCGAACAAGGATACAGCCTACCATCAGATTCACGACGGCAGTACAGTCCCATGCTTTGAAAAAATGCTTCTGCTGGCTGCGTCTGTTCTACAATTGTATTCCAGTACTTTTTGCAGGAGCCATAATAATATCGGGAATCTGTTGAAATGTTCCCAAGGTTGCAGCGACCGTTTCCGGTAGCCAGTATCTTTTTTCCAACTCTGGAATTACGCTCCAGAATCATAACAGATAACTCCGGACAAAAACGTTTTGCTGCAACAGCGGCGGCGAGGCCTGAGGCTCCGCCGCCGATAATCATTATATCTGTTGTATACTGCTGCATGGTTCTCCCATTAGTTCTTGATGCTGTGCATCGGTGCCGGAATGCGACCGCCGCGTGCAATGAACTTTGCAGCGGACTTCCGCTTTACAGGCATAACCGGTGCACTGCCGAACAAACCGCCGAATTCCAACATATCGCCTTCCTTCAGACCAATTGCCGGAATCAAACGAACTGCGGTTGTTTTGTTGTTGACCATACCGATTGCCATTTCATCTGCAATAATTGCGGAAATGGTAGACGCTTCAATATCGCCGGGAACTGCAATCATATCCAGACCAACGGAGCAAACAGAAGTCATTGCTTCCAGCTTTGTCAGTGTCAATGTACCGTCTACTGCTGCATCGATCATGCCAGCATCTTCGGAAACCGGAATAAACGCACCAGACAGACCGCCAACATTGGAGGAAGCCATAACGCCGCCCTTCTTTACCGCATCATTCAGCAGAGCCAGAGCAGCTGTAGTGCCATGTGTACCGCAGGTTTCCAGACCCATTGCTTCCAGAATATGTGCAACGCTGTCACCAACAGCCGGTGTGGGGGCCAGAGAAAGGTCTACAATGCCGAACGGAACGCCCAGCATCTGCGATGCTTTTGCACCTACCAGCTGACCCATTCTGGTGATCTTGAATGCGGTCTTTTTGATGATGTCTGCAATCTGATCGATCGAAGCGTCCGGATACTTGGATACGGTAGAACGTACAACGCCCGGTCCGGAAACGCCGACATTGATAACGCAATCCGGCTCACCGACACCGTGGAACGCACCAGCCATAAACGGATTATCTTCCGGTGCATTACAGAAAATGACCAGCTTGGACGGTCCAACACACTGACGATCTGCTGTCAGCTTTGCAGATTCCAGAACAATGTCACCCATGATACGAACTGCGTCCATGTTGATACCGCTTCTGGTGGAGCCTACGTTGACAGAAGAACACAGACGAGTAGTTACATCCAGTGCTTCCGGAATGGAACGAATCAGTTCCAGATCTCCTGCACTGAATCCCTTGTGAACCAGTGCGGAATAACCGCCGACAAAATTGACACCACAGGTTTCAGCTGCACGCTGCAAAGCCTTGGCGAACTTTACCGGATTTTCCTTCGGGCATGCAGCTGCCAGCATAGCAATCGGTGTTACAGCAATTCGCTTGTTGATGATCGGGATACCGTATTCCTTTTCAATCTTTTCACCGGTTTCCACCAGCTTTTCTGCCTTTCTTGTGATCTTGTCATAGACCTTATCACAAGCCTTATTGATGTCGGGGTCAATACAGTCCAGCAGAGAAATACCCATCGTGGTAGTACGAATGTCCAGACACTCATCCTGAATCATTCGGATCGTTTCCAGAATATCTCCTGCATTAAACATAGTGCTATTCATAATATAATCTTCTCCTGCGTTTTCTTAGATACGGTGCATTGCATTGAAAATATCTTCATGCATAGCGTGAATGGACAAGCCCAGTGTTTCACCCAAGCTGTTCAGTTCGTCACTCAGCTGTGTGAAATCTGTTGTCATTGCTGTGATGTCCACCATCATGATCATGGCGAACATATCCTGCAAAACGCTCTGAGTCACTTCCAGCACATTCGCCTGATACTTTGCACAAACGCCGCTTACCTGATGCAGAATACCTACATTGTCCTTACCAATTACTGTGATTACAGCACGCATAATAAATAATCCTCCGTTGTCATTTCTATCATAGCCTAAAACGGCTTTGACTTTTTTATATTATTTCAGGCAGCCAATTTTTTCAAGAAAGCAGCTTCTTCATGCGTTCCATTGCTTCCTTGGTTTTTTCTCTGTCGCCAAATGCAGTCAGACGGAACCAGCCCTCGCCGTTCTTGCCGAAGCCTTCGCCTGGTGTGCCGACAACTGCTGCTTCGTGGAGCAGGTAATCGAAAAATCCCCAGCTGTTCATACCCTTAGGGCACTTCAACCAAATATACGGAGAATTCTTCCCGCCGGTATATTCAATCCCCAGTTCTTCCATAGTCTTTGCAATAATTGCAGCATTTTCCTGATAGTATGCAATGTTCTTACGAATCTGTTTCTGTCCTTCTTCCGTGAAAACAGCTGCTGCTGCACACTGTACCGGATAGGAAACGCCGTTGAACTTACTGCCCTGCCGTCTGCCCCAAATCTGTGCGATGCTGACATCAGTGCCGTCAGAAGCGATTACATGCAGTGCGGTCGGAATAACAGTATAGCCGCAACGCATACCAGTAAAGCCTGCTGTCTTGGAGAGAGAACACATTTCAATGGCACATTCCTTAGCACCGTCTACTTCGTAAATGCTGTGCGGCACATCCGGATCCGTGATGAACGCTTCATACGCAGCATCAAAGATAATGATTGCTTTATTTGCCTTAGCGTAAGCAATCCATTCTTTCAGCTGTTCTCTGGTATATGCGGAACCGGTCGGGTTGTTTGGAGAGCAGAGGTAAATCAAATCTGCATGAACAGACGAATCTGGCATAGCTGCAAAACCGTTGGATTCATCAGAATCTGCATAAATTACCGTTCTGCCGTTCATTTTATTGGAATCTACATAAACCGGATATGCCGGATCCGTAATCAGTACAATATTGTCATCGCCAAAAATGTCTACAATATTGCCGCAGTCACTCTTGGCACCGTCATTGACACGAATTTCATCCAGTTCCAGAGAAACGCCAAACTTCTTGTAATATCCTGCAATTGCTTCTTTCAGGAAATCATAGCCGGAGCCGCTGTCCTCATAGCCACGGAAGGTTTCTTTTACGCCCATTTCATCGGCACCTTTTTTCATTGCCTCTACGCAAACCGGTGCAATCGGCAGTGTAACATCGCCGATGCCCATACGAATCAGCGGTGCATCTGGATTTTCAGCCATGAACGCATTGACTTTTTTTGCAATATTGATGAACAAATAATTCTTTCCCAGCTTCAAAAAATTCTCATTGATCGTTGGCATTTGAAATACTCCTTTATGAAATTAAAATTATGATTTAGGGGGCGTTGACATTATCATTATAATATAATGATATGTGAATTTTATGAGGTGATTTTTCTCCGTTCTAAGCAAAAATTCGCAGGCG
Source organism: Ruminococcus callidus ATCC 27760 (assembly GCF_000468015.1). Taxonomy (GTDB): domain Bacteria; phylum Bacillota; class Clostridia; order Oscillospirales; family Ruminococcaceae; genus Ruminococcus_C; species Ruminococcus_C callidus. The sequence continues at coordinate 123,890 of NZ_KI260408.1, forward strand.
TGCTTTCGCATGGCAAGGATTTTTAACGACGAACGGGGAAAATCACCCTAAAAGACACGTGTCAACACACCCTACATTTGCTTTAGAGATTCGGATACTCCATCTTTCCTTCAAAAACATAGATTGCAGGTCCGATCATAGTGACTGTATCATCTTCGTGATAAATAATACGCAGATCTCCACCGCGGAGATGTACCAGAATTTCTTCTTCCTTTTTGCAGAATCCATTGAGAACTGCTGCCACTACAGTGGCACAAGTGCCGGTACCGCAGGCAAAGGTTTCACCACTTCCCCGTTCCCATACACGCATTTGCAGCGTATGGTCATCGATCACGCGGACAAATTCCGTATTCACTCGATCCGGAAACAGCTCATGATGTTCAAAAGACGGACCGATTTTCTCCAGATCCAGAGAATCCACTTCCGGCAAAAACACAACTGCATGCGGATTTCCCATAGAAACGCAGGTCATTGCGTATTCCTTACCGTCCACTGTTACTGGCTGTGCAATAAACCGTTCCAGATCCGAATTGACCGGAATTTCTCTCGGAACGAGGATTGCCTTTCCCATATCCACTTTGACGCTTTCAATCTTGTTGTTGGCATCAGGATACAGTGTCAGATACTTGATGCCGGAGTTTGTTTCCAGCGAAATTTCTATTTTGTCAGTCATGCCCATGTCGTAAACATACTTGCCGATGCATCTGGTGGCATTGCCGCACATCATTGCTTCAGAGCCGTCTGCATTAAAAATCCGCATTCGGAAATCTGCAACTTCTGACGGAAGAATCAAAACCAGACCGTCAGAACCTACGCCAAACCGAACATCACTTAAAAAAACAGAAAGCTTTTCCGGATCCGTTACGGTTTCCTTGAAACAATTGATGTAGATGTAGTCATTGCCAATGCCGTGCATTTTTGAAAAAGTCAGCATTATGAATCCTCCCTACCTTGGAAATCCCAAACTCTATGTTTTGACAGACACAAGGGTTTCCAAACAATATCACATTCTATTATACTGAAAAACCGGAAAAAAATCAAGCATATCCGGAAAAAATTTTCAAATTCTGTTTTTTTGTGCTTTCCCGTAAGAAAAGCCTTGCAAAATTCAAGGGATTATGTTATAATAAAACCTGTGTAAATTTGAGCAGATGTCTGCGGCTTTGCCGTGGAATAAATTTCTGCAATTTCAGAAATAGAAATGAGGGTCAAGATTGGATTTACAGATGATTGCCTATCTGGCAGAATTGGGAAAGCTTCATTTTACAAAAGAAGAAATGGAGCAAATGGCATCTGAAATGACAAGCATCATTGAAATTATGGATACCGTAAAGGAAATCGACATTCAATATGATGCATATGCCGACAATAAAAATGTTTATCTGAACGACTTGCGGGAAGACATCAAGGAAGACAGTTTCCCTACAGAAAAGATTCTGCAAAATGCTGTAAACGACGAAAACTGTTTCGTTGTGCCAAAGGTTGTAGAATAATCGCGATAAGCCACACCCGTTGTGTACGTGCTTTTCGCCGGATAACAATCAGAAAAGGAGGCATTCGTCTGCGGACGAATGAGGAAAACATATGGATCTTACGCAACAAACCATTGGAAAACTGCGTCAGATGCTGGACAGCAAAGAAATTTCTGCACCGGAACTGACACAGAGCTATCTGGATCGCATTGCAAAATATGATGATACCATTCAGAGTTATATTACAGTAACAGCAGAGCGTGCTCTGGCAGATGCCGCTGCTGCACAGAAAAAAATTGATGCGGGAAATGCAGGCGTGCTTTGCGGCATTCCCATGGCAATCAAAGACAATATTTGCACAGATGGCATCAAGACCACTTGTGCTTCAAAAATGCTGGAAGATTTCATTCCGCCGTATAATGCAACTGTAATGGAAAAACTGGCTGCACAGGACATTGTCATGCTGGGAAAAGCAAGCATGGACGAATTTGCAATGGGTGGTTCCACACAGACTTCTGCTTTTGCAAAAACCCGCAATCCGTTTAACACTGAATGTGTGCCGGGTGGTTCTTCCGGCGGTTCCGCAGCAAGCGTATCTGCTTCTCTGGCTGCAGCTGCACTGGGTTCGGACACCGGCGGCTCCATTCGTCAGCCAGCAGCGTTCTGCGGTGTTACCGGACTGAAGCCAACCTACGGCAGAGTTTCCCGTTATGGTCTAGTGGCATTCGCTTCCTCTTTGGATCAGATCGGACCGATTGCCAAAAACGCACAGGACTGTGCATGGATTTTGAATGCCATTGCAGGATTTGACCCGCACGATGGTACATCTTCCAAACGCAATCCGGAAGACTATACCGCAAAACTGGGAAAAGACATCAAGGGACTGAAAATCGCAATCCCGAAGGAATTCTATGCAGAGGGTATTGACGATGAAGTTCGAAATGCAGTGATGCAGGCTGCAAGAACTTATGAAAAAATGGGAGCAGAACTGGTGGAATGCAGCATGCCCAGTCTGAAATACGCTGTTGCAGCATATTATCTGATTGCTTCCGCAGAGGCTTCTTCCAACCTGTCCCGCTACGACGGCATCAAATATGGTCACCGCAGCAAGGTCGGCGACACATTCCAAGAACTGATCTGCAACTCCAGAAGCGAAGGCTTCGGCAGCGAAGTAAAACGCCGTATTTTGCTCGGAAATTATGCTCTGTCCAGCGGTTACTATGATGCATATTACGGAAAGGCTATGGCACTCAAGCAGCGAATCTCCGCAGAATATGCACACATTTTCGAAACCTGTGATGTAATTCTGACACCGACAACCCCGTCTGTTGCCTATGGCGTACATGAAAACATTTCTGATCCGGTAAAGATGTATCAGGCGGATATTTGTACGGTAACCGTAAATATTGCTTCTCTGCCGGCAATTTCTACCCCCTGCGGCTATAATGCAGCAGGCATGCCGATCGGTATGTCCATTGTGGGCAAGCAGTTCGATGAAGCAACCATTCTACAGGTTGCAGATGCCTTTGAACAGCAGTTTGAAACCGCTGTTCCGGTATTGAAGTAAGGAGGAGCAGTTTTATCATGTCATCATATATTCCTGTTATTGGTCTGGAAATCCATGCGGAGCTCCTGACCAAATCCAAAGTTTTTTGTACCTGTAGTGCAGAATTCGGCGGAAGCCAGAACTCCCGCTGCTGTCCGGTCTGCACCGGTATGCCGGGCACACTGCCGGTCATCAACCAGACTGCTGTAGAATATGCGGTAAAGGCTGGTATGGCACTGGGCTGCGACATCAGCAAGTTTTCTGTTTTTGACCGAAAGAACTACTTCTATCCGGACTTGCCGAAGGCATATCAGATTTCCCAGTTGTATTATCCGCTTTGTCTGGAAGGCAAAGTTGCTATTGACACCCCGAACGGACAGAAGTATATCCGAATCAACCATATCCACTTGGAAGAAGATGCCGGAAAACTGGTGCACGATGACTTCAACGCCGTTTCTCTGGCAGACTACAACCGTTGTGGTATCCCGCTGGTAGAAATCGTTACAGAGCCGGATATTTCTTCCGCAGAAGAAGCGAAGGCTTTCATTGAAAAGGTTATGCTCCTGTTGCAGTACGCTGGTGTCAGTGACTGTAAAATGGAAGAAGGTTCTCTCCGCTGCGATGTCAATGTTTCTATTATGCGTCCGGAGGATAAGGAACTGGGTACTCGTGCAGAGATCAAAAACATGAACTCTCTGAAATCGATTACCCGTGCCATCAATTATGAGATCAAGCGGCAGTCCAGACTGCTGGATGCCGGCAAAAAAGTTGTGCAGGAAACCCGTCGTTTTAATGAAAACAAGGGCGAAACTTCTTCCATGAGAAGCAAGGAAAACGCACATGACTATCGGTATTTCCCGGAACCGGATATTTTGCAGGTCAACTTTACAGATGAAATGCTGGATTCCATTCGGGATATGCTGCCGGAACTGCCATATAAGCGTATGGAACGCTACATGAAAAACTATGGTCTGTCCAAGACAGATGCTCAAATTCTGATCAACCAAAAGAGCGTTTCCGATTTCTACGACAATGCCGTTGCAGTTTATAACGCACCTAAGAGCATTGCGAACTTTATCATTGTAGAACTGCTTCGCCGTGTAAATCTGGGCGAAGTTTCTATGGAAGCACTGCCGTTCTCCCCTGCTGAATTTGCAGAACTGGTAAAAATGGCAGATACTGAACAGGTATCCAAAAACGATGCCAAGAAGATTCTCCGTCAGATGATCGAAACCGGAAAAACAGCAAAGGTCATTGCAGAAGAATCCGGCATGCTGATTGTCAACGATACCAAAAAGGCAGATGAGGTTATCAGCAAAATTCTGTCAGAGAATGCAGAAGCTGTTTCACAGTATCAGTCTGGTGAAAAGAAAGTATTCGGCTTCCTGATGGGACAATGCACCAAATCCCTTCGCGGCGTTTGCACCCCCAGTACAATCAAGGAACTACTGGAAACCAAACTGGCAGAAGCAAAACCGGCAGTCACTGCGGAAGAATCTGCTGACAAGGCAAATGCGGCAGAAGAAGTTAAATCAGTAGAATGCACTAAGTTCACTAATCCGAATCAGTATATTCCGGAGAAGAAAGACGGCATCACACAGATCAATACTGATCATCTGCTGCACGAATTTGATTTCTCTGATGCAGCAGATCATGTAGGAGAAGAAATCTCTCTGCGTGCCTGCGTACATAAGATCCGCCAGATGAGTGGTTTTGCATTCCTGATTTTGCGTACCGGTCGTTACCTGATTCAGTCGCTGTACGTACCGGAACAGTGCAAGGATTCTATCACCGGACTTCGGGAAGGCAACTTTGTCTGGGTTCGCGGTAAGGTTACAAAGAATGAAAAGGCTGTCGGCGGCGTAGAGTTGCAGCTGTCTGCACTGGAAGTCATTGCAAACTGCAACGAGGAATACCCGTTGAAAGTTTCCAACAAAAAACTGGGCTGTGCACTGGACATCAATCTGGACAACCGTTCTGTTGCCCTGCGTAACATTTATGAACGTGCCATTTTCAAGATTCAGGAAGGCGTTGTCGGTGGATTCCGCGAATTCCTCATTGGACAGGGCTTCACAGAGATCCATACCCCGAAGATCGTTGCACAAGGTGCCGAGGGTGGTGCGAATATCTTCCATCTGGAATACTTTGACAAACCGGCATTCCTGAACCAGTCCCCGCAGTTCTACAAGCAGACTGCTGTGGCATTCTTTGACCGCGTATTTGAAATTGCACCGGTATACCGTGCAGAAAAGCACGCAACATCTCGTCATATCAACGAATACATTGGTCTGGACTTTGAAATGGGTTACATTGACAGCATGTATGACGTTATGGCAATGGAAACAGCATGCCTGCGATATGTCATGGAATATCTGAAAAAGCATTATGCATTTGAACTGGAACTGCTGGAAGCAGATGTACCGGTAATTCGGGATATTCCCAGCGTTACCCTGCTGGAAGCAAAGGAAATTCTGGGCAACAAAGGTTCCAAGAACAAGCTGGATCTGGAACCAGAAGACGAAGTGGCAATCTGCGAATACGCAAAGAAAACATTCGACAGCGACTTTATCTTTGTTACGCATTTCCCGTCCTCTAAGCCGCCGTTCTATGCAATGAATTCCAGAGAAGATCCGCGTCTGGCATACAAGTTCGACTTGTTGTTCCGCGGTCTGGAAATTACCAGCGGCGGTCAGCGTATCCACGATTATCAGGAACAGCTGGACAAGATGCACGCACAAGGTCTGGATCCGGAGGACTTCAAATACTATCTGGAAGCCCACAAATATGGTCTGCCTCCGCACGGCGGTCTGGGTATTGGTCTGGAACGTCTGGTTATGAAGCTGCTGGGTCTGTCAAATGTTCGTCAGGCAAGCATGTTCCCGCGTGACATCAACCGTCTGCTCCCGTAATAGGCATTATCATTTGCAAATCGTATAGAGTAGCATTGTATGCACTCTGATTTTTCGTAAAACGCACACAAATGCACGGTCTTTGTGTGCGTTTTCTGTATAGGAGGGATCATCTATATGGACGACAAGGAATTTTATCTGGATGCCATTCGCGATGTGGTTCCGGAACACAAGGAAGAACAGATTCAAGATGTGTTTTATTCGTTTTTGGAATTGGAACATCTTTACGATTCTGCAATTGAACTGGTAAAGACACAGCTGAATATTTTCGACAACGAATTCAGTATGCGGTTTCAGCGAAACCCAATTCACAATATCGAAAGCCGTATTAAGACACCGCAGAGCATTGTGGGAAAGTTGCAGCGGAAAGGCATGCCGGTTACACCGGAAAGTGCCCGCAACAATTTAACAGATATTGCAGGGGTTCGGGTAATCTGCTGCTATATTGATGACATTTATGCAATTGCAGACCTCCTGACAGACCACAGTGCTTTTCAGCTGCGAAAAATCAAGGACTATATCAAAAATCCAAAACCGAATGGTTACCGGAGTTTTCACATGATTCTGGATGTACCGGTCTACATGTCCAACGGCAAAGAAATTGCTCCTGTAGAGATTCAGATTCGCACCATTGCCATGGACTTCTGGGCAAGTCTGGAGCATCAGCTGCATTACAAGTCTACTGGCGATCCTAAAATTGCCGCTTCCCTGACTGGCGAACTGAAAGAGTGTTCCGAAACTATTTCAGGAATCGATCAGAAGATGCAGGACATGTTCAAAAAAATCAATTTGCTTTAAGGCATTTTATGCATAACAAAAAAGCGTTTTGCAAGGCAGATTATATTCTGCCTGCAAAACGCTTTTTTGTTTATTGTGCTGATGCAAATTAGTTTTGATTCAGTGCATTCAGCATTGTTGAAACAATATCCGAAGTAGAGATTTCACCAGAAACACGGTCTTCAATTACTACGCAAAATGCAATCGGTAAATTGGGATCATCATTGAATCCAACCAACAAAGAATTTTCCGATGCCCCGTTCTGTACCTGTGCTGTACCGCTTTTTACACCAACGGGATAGCCAATAGAACTGTAGCGTTCCTGTCCATTTTGTCGCATGATCTGTTTTATCTGACTGGCTACTTCTGCGGAAAAAATGTTGTTCTCTCCATAGGTGGTTTTTGCTTCATATTTTGTGCTCCCAGTCACGTTAGTAGTATGGTCAATGAGATAGGGCTCTGTCACTTTTCCGCTGGCATTGGCAATGGCACTCTCCCACAGCATCATTTGCAGTGGGCTTGCAAGTGCTTCGCTCTGTCCCATGCAACTCCACATGGTGTCGAAGTCACTGGTATCTGTCAGCTTTGTAGAAGCACTAAAAGAAGATAACCCGTCAAATTGGATTTTCTGCATTTTTGTATCGTTTACCGCAATGCCCATACGTGTGTATGTTTGAATAATGTTATCCAACGGCATATCCTGTACCAGCTGTGCAAAAAACGGATTACAGCTGTTTTCAAACCCCTGCACAATGTTCTGTGTGCCATGTCCGTTAAGGTCATGACATTTGATCTGCTGATTGTATTTTGTGGTATAGATGCCGTTGCAAGTATATGTTTTGGACATCAATCCATCATAACCGAATGTTTCCAGAGCCGCAGCAGTGGTTGCTATTTTTTGTGTGGAGCCGGGAGTGGTTTCATAAAACGCTTTGCAAATCAAACTGCCGTCCGGCAATTCGCTGATATTGCTGTAATTATCCAGAATATTGACACTGGGTTTGCTGACGCACACCAGAATCTCTCCTGTCTGATAGTTGTAAGCGATTGCCGTTCCGTTTTTGCTGCCAAAAGCATTGTATACCGTTTGGTTGGCTTTATGATCCAATGTGGAGTAAATTGCCGTTTTTCCGTGAGGCGTTGCACCAAAAATCAAACTATAGTTTTGCAGTTTTTCAATGTTTTCGGAAACCAGCGTATTTGTCATCTGACCGCTGTCATCGCCAATCACATTTCCCACATCTAAGAAGTAATTTTCGTCATAGGTTTCTGTAGAAGCATTTGGATCAAATAAAATCTGATTATTTCGGTCATAGACCATTCCCAGCGTCACATCATCAGAATGGGACATATAAAAGGAAGATTCTTTTACTACTTTCCAAACCAAAACACCCATGCCTAGGAAAAACACAATCAAAATCAGAATGGTCAGCCGTTCTCCGCGTCGGATACTTTGAATGCTTTTCATGCCGCAGCCACCGCCTTTCTTGCTTTGGCTTTTTTCTTTTTCGGTTCCGGTTTCTTAAATACCGGTGACTGTCCCGCTTTCAGCATACCGGCTAAGAAGCCACTGGTAATCATGGAGCTACCACCCTGCGAAATAAACGGAATTGTAACACCAGTAAACGGGATCAGATTGCAGGAGCCGAAGATGTTCAAGCCCATTTGCACAATCAACACTGCCACGCAGCCAAGAATCATAGTTGTATGGAAATAGCTACGAGGTTTATTGATCATCGGAAGCAGCATCATTGCCATTAAGATCAATATCGACAGCAATGCCACCAAAAAGCCCCATTCTTCACAAATGGTAGAAAAAACAATATCGGTGTCCGAGGCAAACACTTTATACAAGGAGCCGCAGCCCGGTCCCTTTCCGAACAAACCGCCCTCTGCAATCGCAATCAAAGCTTTACACTGCTGGTATCCATCTCCCTCCATTTGATTCCAGATGTCAACCGAAAGACGGTTTTGTACATAACCCGGTGCAAATCGCAATGCCAATGCTACAAGAATCGCAGCAATAGCACTGATTCCGATAATTGTTTTCTTGGAAAATTTTGCTTTTGGATAACACAAGCGACATGCCAACGCACAACCGTACGCAGCGGCAAAAGTAGGCAGCGAACCTAAATCACGACACCACCACTGCAAACCTACAATGACAATAAATGCTCCTGTCAGGATCATCATTTCCTTGGAAACGTAGAAAAACAGAATCTTTTTCTTCTCATGCTGTTCCCGAATAGAGGTCGCACAGATCAAAACAAAAACTGGCTTCATAAATTCTGACGGCTGAATACTGATTGGTCCGATGTTGATCCACATGCTTCGACTGCCAGTCAGCAGCAAAATACTCAAAATCAGCACACCCAACAGAATATACAGCACAATTTTTTTAGATTGAATCCAAACATGATTTCGTGTCAAAAGGAAACCAACTTGACAAACTGCCAGTGCTACAATACAAGTAACATAGTGCTTTGCCGCAAATCCAACACCGCCAAAACAGGATTGAAACATGACACTGATGTTGATAAGCAGCAGCAATACAAAATCCAGCGTATAAGTCATTTGGCGGTACAGGAATCGCAGCACTATACTATACGTGAGATCTAACCCGATCACAGCAACTGCCAACGGCAAAATGTCTTGCGGCGTATCATATTTGCCGCGGAGCAGAATCGCAAGCAGCATAATAATGTGTGTCAACAAGACAATTGTGGTGCATTTTCCATAAGTGAGTCCGTTTTTATACATTCTGTTTCCTCCTTCGCTGCCGGATTATCACTGATTTTGTTCCAAACCGAATCTCGTCCATGTCTTTGAGTTTGACCTGCGAACGAATCCGCCTGCCGTTGACAAATGTTCCGGATTTGGAATCCAAATCCATGATGCTCCACACCCCGTTAGACACATAAAGCACTGCATGATAACGGGAAACACTCATGTCCGTAAAACGAATATCTGCGGCTCCGTGTCTGCCGATCAGGATTTCATCCGCTTCCAACGGAATGACAACACGGCGTGAAGTGTCGTACAATGCCATGTGAGCACTGACCTTTTCCCAACGAAGCTGTTCGATTTCTTTTTCCTGCCGTGCAGTTCCAAACATCACCAGAACACTAACAGCAATAAAAATGACAACAACAGCACTGATTAAAATAGAATATGCCGGTATCCCCTGCAATGAAGATAAAAGCTTGTCAAGCATGTTCCAAACCTCCTATCCAGATAATTTTTTATAGGGCAATACCGCACAAAGAGCGTCTGACGACTTTGCACGCCATCTGCTTGCAAATTTCCCGTCATATTTCACAAAAATGCTCGTGAATACATCAAGTATTCACTCTGCTTTTTGCTCCATCTGACGGAAAATTTGACGACGCATCTGTCGCACAATCTTTGTACGGTATTGCCATAGATGAAACACTCTATGACTATGATAATCGATTTTTTGAAAAGTTGCAAGTCCAATCCCCTTGTTTTGTATAAATTGCCAATCATGAAGTGCTGTTTCGTCGAAATATCAGCTATTTTCACGAAACCAGAGAATTGTTTTTGTATGTATTCCACAAAAAATAAAAAAGTACTTGCCACCAAACTAGAAATATGTTATAATATGAGAAACAAACAGTTCGAACGTAAAATGCTTCGGTATCTTGCAGCGAACTGTAGAAGGAGGAATTCATCATGAAAATTACAATCACAGCGAAAAAAATGCAGATCCCGCAAAACTTTACAGAGTATGCTGAAAAGCGTCTGAGTACAAAACTGGACAAATTTTTCGGCAGTGAAGCAGAAGCAAAAATCACAATGGCAACACACAAAAATCTGATCGTCATCGAATTGACGGTTACTTATAACAACCTGATTTATCGTGCAGAACAGTCTGCTGTAGATAAGGAAGATGCTTTGGATGCTTCCATCGATAAGATCATTCGCCAGATTCGCAAGAACAAAACTCGTGTCGAAAAGAAATTGAAAGAAGCTGCATTTACCGGCATGCTGGAAGAACCGGTTGTCGAAGCAGATCACGAAGTCATTCGCCACAAGAAGTTTGTAATGCACCCCATGGATCTGGATGAAGCAATTCTGCAAATGGATTTGCTGGGACACTCGTTCTTCATGTTCACCAATGCCAATACCGGTGAAGTCAATGTTGTCTACAAGCGTGCAGACGGCAAATATGCGGTTCTGGAGCCGATTTACGAATAAAGCTTTCTTCCCTGCTCCTTTGTTTTTTACAACTTGTTTCTGAACATACAGCGGATACTGTGTCATGCAGTATCCGCTTTCTTTTTATGCAATTTTTATGAAAATGTCCTGCTCCGTAAAAATTAGGGGAAACACTGCATAAAGCTTGTGCGTAAGATGCGTAGTCAGATTTTTTGGCAGATTGGTGACGAGCCGTCAGGCGAGCTTTATACAATGTTTCCTTAGATTCTCTGAGCCAGCCGTTCGCTGTATTCCTTGCGGAACTGTGCAAACTCCCCTGCGTCCAGTGCATCACGAATCCGTTCCAGCAGCGTATTATAGAAATAGAGATTGTGCATTACTGCCAGACGGCCAGCCAGCTGTTCCTTTGCCTTAAACAAATGCCGCACATAAGCACGTGTATGATTCCGGCATACCGGACAGTCACATTTCGGATCTAACGGCTGGGAATCCGTTTCATAAGCAGCATTGGTGATATGCAGAATACCGTCCCATGTAAAGATCGTTCCATGCCGTGCGTTTCGGCTGGGCATTACACAATCAAACATGTCTACGCCGCGTGCAACGCCCTCAATGATGTTTGAAGGCGTTCCTACACCCATAAGGTAACGCGGCTTATCAACAGGCATGTGTGGCTCCACCTGCTCAATGATGTGATACATGATCTCTGTAGGTTCTCCTACCGCCAGACCGCCAATGGCATAACCATCCAGCCCAAGCTGTGCAATTTCCTGCATATGCGATACACGAATCGCATCGTAAGTACCGCCCTGATTGATGCCAAACAGCATCTGATGCGGATTGATAGTCCCCTCCAGACTATTCAACCGCTGCATTTCCTTTTGGCAGCGAATCAACCAACGGGTCGTTCTAGCACAGGAATTCTTCACGTAATCCAACGGTGCCGGATTCTCTACACACTCGTCAAATGCCATTGCAATGGTAGAGCCAAGATTCGACTGAATTTGCATGCTTTCTTCCGGACCCATGAAAATCGCCTTACCGTCGATATGGGACTGGAAGTAAACGCCTTCCTCTCGGATACGGCGAAGCTTTGCCAAAGAGAACACTTGAAATCCGCCGCTGTCTGTGAGAATTGGCTTGTGCCAGTTCATAAACTGGTGCAGTCCGCCCATTTGACGGACAATTTTATCTCCCGGACGCAAATGCAAGTGATAGGTATTACAAAGTTCTACCTGACATTTCAATTCATTCGCTAAGTCAATGGACGATATGCCGCCTTTGATGGCCGCAGCAGTTCCTACATTCATAAAGAAGGGTGTCTGAATGGTGCCATGTACGGTTTCAAAGATGCCTCTTCGGGCATGTCCTTCGGTTTTTAAAAGTGTAAACATTCGTGTAAATTCCTTTCTGCTTTATCATTGTATTGTTAGATGCATTCCGCATGCCGTATCGTACTAATACCAAAGAAGCACGTCAGTTTGATTTCATTCGCTTTTCTCTGGCAAGATACACATGGCATCTCCAAAGCTAAAGAAACGATATTTTTCCTGTACAGCGATTTCGTAGGCATGCATAGTCTTTTCATATCCCAGAAATGCGGAAATCAGCATAATCAAAGTGCTTTCCGGCAAGTGGAAGTTTGTAATCAAACCGTCCAGTACCTTAAATGAATAACCGGGGTAAATGAAAATATCGGTATAGCCGTCTTCTGCCACCAGTTCCCCGTTGTGTGCCGTAGCAACTGCTTCCAGCGTCCGACAGGAAGTTGTACCCACTGCAATGACACGACCGCCGTTTGCCTTTGTTTCCCGTATCATATCTACCGTTTCCTGAGGGAGATGATAGTGCTCACTGTGCATCTGATGCTGCAATACGTCATCTTCCTTTACCGGACGGAACGTTCCCAATCCTACATGCAGTGTCACATAGGCTTCATTTACGCCTTTCTCTTTCAGCTTTTTCAGCATGTCTTTTGTAAAGTGCAGTCCGGCTGTAGGAGCCGCCGCAGAGCCGAGTTCCTTGGAGTAAACTGTCTGATAGCGTTCTTTGTCTTTCAACTTTTCGTGAATATACGGCGGAAGCGGCATCTGTCCCACTTCTTCCAGTGCAGTATAAAAATTACCCTCACAGGTAAACTGCACAATTCGATTGCCGTCCGGTTTCACTTCAACGACTTCACCAATCAATCTGCCACCGCCAAATGAGAACTTTACACCGACTTTTGCTTTTTTTCCGGGACGGCAAATGATTTCCCAAAGCTTATCTCCTTTCTGTTCCAACAGCAGGAATTCGATAAAGGTGCCATTATCTACTTTCTCTCCATACAGACGTGCCGGAAGAACGCGGGAATCATTCATTACCAGCAGATCACCCGGTTGCAGAATCTCTAACAGATCATAAAAATGCTTGTGTTGAATCTCACCGGTATTCCGGTCAATTTGCATCAATCTAGAATGATCTCTTGGCTCAACAGGTGTCTGTGCAATCAATTCATCCGGCAAATCATAGTAAAAATCTGATTTTTTCATGAGCTTTTCCTCTTTTTCGCAAAAATGTTATTGACAAATTCCCATAGAAATGATATGATAGGAATAGGTAGAGGCGCACTTGCGATGAGTATGTTCCGACAGGTTACCATTCCGCGATGATCGGAGCAGAAAGGCGTTCGTGCCGAAGAAGCTGTACCGGTGACACAGCTTCTGGGCATATTTCCAAACAGGGATATGACTGTCATCGTTATGATGGAGTGCTATCGGCGATATACCATTCGGTGTACGTCATTCTATTCTATTATATCGCATGAGCCGCCGGTTTTCAACCGGTTTTTTCATATTTTTAAGATTTTTTTGGAGGAATGACAAAAATGAAACAGTACAAGGTCGGTATTATCGGTGCAACAGGTATGGTTGGACAGCGTTTTGCGACACTTTTGGAAAACCACCCGTGGTTCCATGTGGCCGCACTGGCGGCTTCTCCCCGTTCTGCCGGAAAGACTTATGAAGAAGCTGTCGGCAACCGCTGGGCAATGCAGAAGCCAATGCCGGAATCTATGAAGCAGATGATTCTGTTTGATGCAACTGCTGATGTTGACAAGATCGCAGGCATGGTGGACTTCGTATTCTGTGCCGTAGACATGAAGAAAGATGAGATCCGTGCACTGGAAGAACGCTATGCAAAGGCAGAATGCCCTGTCGTATCCAACAACTCTGCACACCGTTTCACACCGGATGTGCCGATGGTTGTACCGGAAGTGAATCCGGAACACATCGAGGTCATCGAGAGCCAGAGAAAGCGTCTGGGTACGAAGCGTGGTTTTATCGCTGTAAAGTCGAACTGCTCGATTCAGAGCTACGTGCCGGCACTGTCCCCGCTGCGGAAGTATGGCATTCAGAATGTTCTGGCTTGCACCTATCAGGCAATTTCCGGTGCCGGAAAGACTTTTGAACGCTGGCCGGAAATTCTTGACAACATCGTTCCGTATATCGGCGGTGAAGAAGAAAAGTCCGAAAAGGAGCCGCTGAAGGTCTGGGGCAAAATCGAAAACGGACAGATCGTCAGTGCAGACAGCCCGCTGATCACCACACAGTGCCTGCGTGTGCCGGTTTCCGACGGTCATACTGCCGCTGTATTCGTATCCTTTGAGCAGAAGCCGTCCAAGGAAGAAATCCTGAAGATCTGGGAAGACTTTAAGGGCGTACCGCAGGAACTGGAACTGCCGTCTGCTCCGAAGCAGTTCATTCACTATTTCCAGGAAGATGACCGTCCGCAGGCAAAGCTGGATCGTAACATTGAAGGCGGTATGGCAGTGTCTGTAGGTCGTCTGCGGGAAGATACTATGTTCGATTATAAGTTCGTCTGCCTTTCTCACAACACTCTCCGCGGTGCAGCAGGCGGCGGCGTTCTGCTGGCAGAACTGCTGGCAGCAAAGGGCTATATGGACTAATGCATTTCTGTAAAGCACACATCTTATTGAGATTTTGATTACCATCAGGAGGTAATTTTTATGAAAAACACCATTTTTACCGGTGCTGGCGTAGCCATTATTACACCGATGCTGGAGGACGGTTCTGTAGATTATGCCGGTCTGGCAAAGAACATTGATTTTCAGATTGAAAACGGTACAGATGCCATTATCATCTGTGGTACAACCGGTGAATCCTCTACGCTGGACGATAAGGAGCATCGGGAATGCATCCGTTTTGCAGTAGAGCATACCCACAACCGGATTCCGGTCATTGCCGGAACCGGAAGCAATGACACCAAGTATGCCATTGAGCTCTCTCAAGAGGCTCAGGAACTAGGTGCAAACGGTCTGCTGATCGTTACCCCGTATTACAACAAGACCACACAGAGAGGTCTTGTGGCTCATTACAATGCCATTGCAGACAGCGTAGACCTGCCGATCATTCTTTACAATGTTCCCAGCCGTACCGGCGTAGGTTTTGATGTCAGCACCGTTGCAGCACTGGCAGAGCACAAGAACATTGCAGCAATCAAGGAAGCCAGCGGAAACATTGGCTATACCGCAAAGGTTGCTGCAAAGTGCGGCGATAAGATCGACATCTACAGCGGCAACGATGATATGATCGTTCCGATCATGTCCTTGGGCGGCAAGGGTGTTATTTCTGTACTGTCTAATGTACTGCCGAAGGAAACACATCAGATGACTCAGTATTGTCTGGAAAACAACTTCGCAGCTGCTTCCGAATTGCAGCTGAAGTATCTCCGTCTGATCAATGATCTGTTTATGGAAGTTAATCCGATTCCGGTCAAGGAAGCTATGAACCAGCTTGGCATGCCCTCTGGTCCCTGCAGAATGCCGCTGTTGGATATGAGCGATGAGCACAAGGCTGCAATGCAGGCAACTCTGCGTGCATACGGTATGCTCTCCTAAGGAAAGATATTCGGACGAGAAAAGAGGCAAGGATTATGACAAAGATTGTAATTTGCGGTGCAAACGGCAAAATGGGACACACCGTAGCTTCCTGTATTGACGGACGGGACGATTGCACAGTAATTGGCGGTGTGGATTCGTACACTGCAAAGTATGCGGATTTCCCCATTGTTGCAACTCCGGCAGAACTTCCGGAAGTACCGGACGTGATTATTGATTTCTCCAATCCGTCCACACTGGACGAATTGCTGGAATACGCACTGGTCAACAATGTTGCACTGGTGCTGGCAACCACTGGCTATGACGATGCACAGATCCAGAAAATCCAGAGTGCATCTCAACAGATTCCGGTATTCTTTACGTTCAACATGTCATTAGGCATTAACCTGCTGGTGGAACTAGCAAAGAAAGCTGCCACTGTTCTGGGCGGACAGTTTGACATTGAGATTGTAGAGAAGCATCACAATCAGAAGATCGATGCTCCCAGCGGCACAGCAATTATGATTGCCAATGCCATTAACGACACCCTGAACAATGAGTATCATTATGTATACGATCGTCACGCACGCCGCATGAAGCGTGACAGCAAAGAAATCGGTATGCATTCCATTCGTGGCGGCACAATTGTCGGCGAACATGACGTGATCTTTGCAGGACAGGACGAAGTGATTACCCTTTCCCACAGTGCAGCTTCAAAAACAGTCTTCGCTGTAGGTGCAGTAAACGCTGCGGTCTATCTCTGCGGCAAGCCGGCTGGCATGTACGACATGAAGCAACTGGTACAAGAATAAGTTTACAAATTTGAATTAAAAGAGCAGGCACAATACGACGAGTACTCTCTCCTATTGTGCCTGCTTTTTCTGCTCTGGTTTATATCACATACAAAAAGGGAGAGTTGCAAAATACAACTCCCCCTTTTGTATTAGATTTTACTTTTCAAAGAAAAGATAGGATTACTTTACAGTTACCGGGAACGGATCAACGGTAATGCCAGCACCACTCTGTGCAATATGCAGCAACAGATAGTAAATATCCATTGAATCCAAAGTATCATTTCCATCCAGATCTGCCAGCTTGGTCTTACGCTCATCGAAAGAAGAACCCATACCAGCACCCTTCTGTGCCACGTCCAATGCGAGTTCCAGCAGGTCGATAGTATCTACAATACCGTCTTCGTTAAGGTCACCATACGGCAGAGCAGCGTATACATTGGCAACGCTGAAAGTAACTTCAACGCTCTGAGCCACAGCAGTTTCCGCAGAAATATCGGTTACTTTTCGACCAGATGCATTCCACGTATTCAGGAGATATGCACGTGTTGTACCGGTATCATTAGCATAATATTTGTAGTCTACTGCATTATCAGACATCTTGTAATCGACCTCGTTGCCGTCTACCTTTACAGAGTCAATTGTGATTGCCAAATCCGGATAAGTATCCTTTGTAATGAAATGGTCATCGTTCGTATCAAACTCCAGCATCAGGAATTCGATAGATCCAGTGCCATCACCGGTGATCTCCCAAGATGCAGTATACTGCTTGTCTTCGTTTGTGATCTGCACCGGCTTATTTGTAAGATCTTCCGAATTTCCAGTATTGTCTTCGCCCCAGTAGCCATATGTTCCCATCTGGCCCTTCAGGGATGCAGTACCGATTACGGTAACGTCTTCTTCAGCAGATGCAGAAAATGCACCAGTAAATGCAACTGCGTTCAAAGCCATCGATGCAGCCAGAACAGCTGCGACTTTCTTCAAAGTCTTCATAAATCAAAACTCCTTTATTTGTAACATTGCACAATTTGTGATGCATGCCACAGTGTATTGTGGTTTTATTATAGCACACATTCTGCAAAAAGTCAACACTGATTTGAAAAATTGCAAAAAATACACAAAAAGCTGTGTTCCACAAAAAACGTGTCAGTATTCTTTCCGAAAGTTCTTGTTTCTGAAATTTCGTGTGACAAAAAGTTGTTCTTTTCAGTTTTTATGGAAATCACTTGCCTTTTCAATTTCTCTTTGGTATAATACAAGTAACTCATTTTTTGCAGTCGCACAACAATCAAAACGATATTTTTCTGCATGGCATTTCCGAAAAATTTGAACCTTTTGAACTTTATATGTTACATGTAAGCGGCTTATTCCTTCCGGAAAATTCCAGCACGAAAAGCATGTGAACACGGCGGTCAAGATGTATGCTGCTATTTCGAAAGTGTTTCTTGAAAAATACTATATCTTGTGGTGCGCAAGTTGCGTAACCACAATTTGTTGTGTTTCGAGTGGAAAATACATAAAAAATTTTCTTGACAGATCGGAAGAATCGCGATATAATAATAGCTGTTCAACATCGTATTTTGAAACGGATTTTTATCAATGATTGGGAAGAAAGGCTGCTGTAACATGCAGCTTTCTGTTTGCCATGAAAAAGAAAATTGCAATAAAAGCAATACCGCACAAAATCAACAAACATGCTCTGTGCAATACTGCTCAAAGCATTTCCAAAAAAACTTACCTTTTTGAAGTACTTTTCTGTGTTCATAAAGCTGAGTTCTTTGATTATTATCTGGAATTGGAGGAATAATTGTGAAAATCATCAAACGAAGCGGCAAGGAAGATGTCTTCGACCGTGCGAAGATCATCGCAGCTGTTGGGAAAGCAAATATCACTGTCATTGAAGCGGAGCAGCTTTCCTCGGAAACCATTGCCAAAATTGCCAGTGACATTGAAACACGATGTGCCGGCATGAACCGTGCAGTGGACGTTGAAACCATTCAGGACTGGGTGGAAATTGAGATCATGAAGTACGGTGCATTCACCGTTGCAAAAAATTATATCACCTACCGCTATGAACGGGGACTGCTGCGGCAGTCCAACACAACTGACCAAAAGATTCTAAGTCTGCTGAATTTCGAAAATGAAGAAGTCAAGCAGGAAAATTCCAATAAGAATCCGATTGTCAACAGTGTACAGCGTGATTACATGGCGGGCGAAGTCAGCAAGGACATTACGACCCGCTTTTTGCTGCCCCATGATATTACAGATGCTCATCGGGAAGGTATTATTCATTTCCATGATGCAGACTATTTCGCACAGCACATGCACAATTGCTGTCTGGTCAATCTGGAGGATATGCTGCAGAACGGAACTGTTATCAGCGAAACTATGATCGAAAAGCCGCACAGTTTTTCTACCGCATGTAACATTTCCACACAGATCATTGCACAAATTGCAAGTTCTCAATACGGTGGTCAGAGTATTACCCTGTCCCACTTGGCACCATTTGTGCAGACCAGCCGTGAGAAGTTCCGCCGTGATGTTCGCCGCGAATTTGAACGTCTGGGAAAAGATACCGATGATGAAACGATCAACCAGATCGCCGAAATGCGTGTCCGGAACGAGATCATTCAGGGTGTACAGATGATTCAGTATCAGGTTATCACTCTGATGACGACCAACGGGCAGGCTCCGTTTGTCACAGTATTCATGTACCTGAATGAAGTACCGGAGGGACAAACCAGAGATGATCTGGCATTGATTATCGAGGAAATGCTCCGGCAGCGAATTCAAGGAGTGAAAAATGAAAAGGGTGTCTACATTACGCCGGCATTCCCGAAGCTGATCTACGTACTGGAAGAAAATAATATTCGCGAGGATTCCAAGTATTTTTATCTCACAAAGCTGGCTGCGGAGTGCACAGCAAAACGCATGGTTCCGGATTATATTTCCGAAAAAATTATGAAATCCCTGAAAGAGGGCAACTGCTATACCTGCATGGGCTGCCGTTCTTTCCTGACCGTTTACAAAGACGAAGCCGGCAAGTACAAGTTCTATGGCCGCTTTAATCAGGGCGTTGTCACGCTGAATCTGGTGGACATCGCATGCTCCTCCGGCGGCGATGAAAAGCGTTTCTGGGAAATCTTCGACGAACGGTTACAGCTGTGCTATCGTGCCCTGATGTGCCGTCATGAACGCCTGAAAGGCACACCGTCTGATGTGGCTCCGATTCTGTGGCAGTATGGTGCACTGGCTCGTCTGAAAAAAGGCGAAACCATTGACAAGCTTTTGTACGGCGGTTATTCTACCCTGTCGCTGGGCTATGCCGGACTGTGTGAATGCACACGGTATATGACCGGAAAATCACACACAGACCCCTCTGCAACGCCATTTGCACTAAAGGTCATGCGGCATCTGAACGATACCTGCAAGAAATGGGCAAAGGAAACCAATATCGATTTCAGTCTGTACGGCACGCCTTTGGAATCTACCACGTATAAGTTTGCCCGTTGCCTGCAGGAACGCTTTGGCGTGATTGAGGGCGTCACAGACAAAAACTACATCACCAACAGCTATCATGTACATGTTACCGAACCGATCAATGCTTTTGACAAGCTGTCTTTTGAAGCACAGTTCCAGGAACTCTCCCCCGGCGGTGCGATCAGCTATGTAGAAGTACCCAACATGCAAAACAACATTCCGGCTGTGATTGCGGTAATGCAGCATATTTACGAAAATATCATGTATGCAGAACTGAACACCAAGAGCGATTATTGTCAGGTTTGCGGCTATGACGGCGAAATCCAGATCGTAGAAGATGACGGCAAGCTGGTATGGGAATGCCCCAACTGCGGCAACCGCGATCAGGATAAACTGAACGTTGCCCGCCGCACCTGCGGATACATCGGTACCCAGTTCTGGAATCAGGGGCGCACACAGGAAATCCGCGACCGTGTAATGCACCTGTAAAAGAGGCGAATGCATATGTATTATGGTGCAATCAAGTCTTGCGACATTGCCAATGGCGAGGGCGTGCGGGTATCCTTATTCGTTTCCGGCTGTCGGCATGCCTGCAAGAACTGCTTCAATCCGGAAACGTGGTGCTTCGATTATGGCACACCGTACACTGAAGCAACGACAGAACAGCTTCTGCGGCTGCTGGAACCCAGTTATATCCGAGGGCTGACACTGATTGGCGGGGAGCCAATGGAGCCGGAGAACCAGCCTGTACTGCTGGAATTGGTACAGGCAGTGCGAAAAGCTTACGGTACAGAAAAAGACATCTGGTGCTATACCGGCTGTGTTCTGGAAACAGACCTGCTGGCAGACAGCCCCTATCGGTGCGATGCCACTGATGCGTTGCTGCGGGAAATCGATGTGCTGGTAGACGGACCTTTTGTGGAGGGACAGAAGTCCTTGCAGCTGGCATTTCGCGGTTCTGCAAATCAACGGATTCTTCGCAAGAAAAACGGAGTATTTACCGAAGCAAATCAATAGCTAAGAAAACGGGATACGACTGGATTTACCGGTCGTATCCCGTTTTGTAATTTTTTTAGGGCAATACCGCACAAAGATTGTGC
>NZ_KI260408.1:145119-150418 GCF_000468015.1 Ruminococcus callidus ATCC 27760
ATACTTGATGTATTCACGAGCATTTTTGTGAAAGAAGTATTGCCTTAGCCTTTTTGCAAAGCCTGTCGCAGTGCTGTCAAGTCAGTTCCGTTTATCAATGCATCTTTCGCATAGTCAGCCGCCTTTGCCTGCTGCTCTGTCAGTGTCGTTTTTC
Organism: Ruminococcus callidus ATCC 27760; assembly: GCF_000468015.1. Taxonomy (GTDB): domain Bacteria; phylum Bacillota; class Clostridia; order Oscillospirales; family Ruminococcaceae; genus Ruminococcus_C; species Ruminococcus_C callidus. The sequence continues at coordinate 145,274 of NZ_KI260408.1, forward strand.
CCAGCAGGTACTTTTGCAGCAAGATGATGTCTGCCAGATTTACTGCATTGTCCAGATTGACATCTCCCGCCAGTACAGCATCAGAATCGGCATCACTGCCGTCCAGCGGATATTTTTTCAGATCCGGCAGTTCGTCCAACGTGATACAGTACTCGCTGTTATAGATCTCTTTTAGATTCTCTGCAGGGTTGTTCTGCTCACTGGTAAGGTAGTTCATATACCACGGGCAGAAGTACAGCCACGAAGCCTTGTCTTTCAGCAGGTTTTCCAAAGAAGGAATGGTGTCGTTTTCTGCCATTGCTACCATTTTCTGTCCGTCTGTACTCTGCACCAGACTATAGAATGTGGAAGAAATTGAACTTAGGTTTGGCTTGCCGTCTACGGCATTATACTTATCGTATCCTACAATATCTACCACATCATCGCCCGGATACCAGTCCGGAGATGTGGAATAGGTGTAGCTGTTCCAGACCCAAATCAGATTGTCCAATCCATAGACGTTAGTCAGCTGGTCGTAGAGAAGGCGGTACAGCTTTTTGCAGGGCTCCGGTCCTTCGGCTCCCCACCAGAACCACGCTCCTTCAGCTTCATGCAGCGGTCGCCACAGAACCGGCACATCGGCATCTTTCAGCTTTTTCAGCTGCTTTGCAATTTCCGCAATGTCCGCCATCAGCACCTTATTTTCCCATGTGCCTTCTTCCAGTGCTCTGGAAATACTGAATGTGGTATAGTTGGCACTGGCAGATTCCACATAGAAATTGCAGTCTGTACTCCCCTCCTCTGATGGCACGCTCCAGTGCCACACAAGGGCAGCAATGCCTTTGTATTCATTCACCCACTGAATGGTACGTTCGGCTGCGTTATCGTCCCATGTGGCATTGGAACGATAGTTCAAGAAGTCGATTCCGCGAATCGCACACATTTTGCCGGTCGTCTTTTCCAGATACTCGAATTCCTGTTCGTTATCCTTGATGAAATTGGTCGGATCTGCGTACAGGTTGTAGTTATGCGAGCCACAGTACTCCTGCTGTCCGGAAATGATATGCTTTCCGTATTGGTCGCAGAGATACTGATACAGCCGCTTAGTGGAATCTGACGCATTGGGATTGGAAAGCGTTCTTGTTGGTGAAAGATTTGTCAGGCTTTCATCTGCCGGCTGAATCGTCAGGTAATCAAAGAATGTATAGCCCCAATAGGCACTCAATTCAATGGTGTTCTCGCCGGCATTGAGCATCACTACACCACCAGAAGTTTCCTCGAATTTCAGGTTGTGAGAAAAGCTGACTTCTCCCTGATTTACGCCATTGACATTCAGGTATTGCACCTTTTTGTTTTTGTCATAGGGTTCACAGTAGGAAATCTTCATCTCGTAAAGACCGGCTTCTTCGACGGTAACCTTTAGGCTGACAGTTGTCCCCTTTTGATCCAGATAGGAAAATCCGCCGGACGCATTGGTCAAGTCAAAGTCCTCGCCGCTGCCGTCCTCCTCGGTATTGCCCTTCCAGCCCTCGTTGTAAATTTTTCCGCCGCTGGTGCTTCCGTTTTCAAATTCGTACTTCTGAACAGTGTCACTGCTCTTTGCAGCTGCCAGAACCGGCATTGCAGAAGATGCACCCATGGAAATTGTACATGCTGCCGCAACGCATACCGCGGCGACTGAATATCGTTTTCTTGTTTTCAACGTAGATCCTCCTTTTTTGTAGTTTCTGCCGAAACTGTAGATATTGTTATTATACCACAAGTTAGCCGAAGATGCAACAGATAATTTAGGAAACACTGAATAAAGCTTGTGCGTAAGATGCGTAGTCAGATTTTTTGGCAGATTGCCAGAAATTCCGCAGGCAGACTTGATGTATGGCAACTGACGGAAAATCTGTACGCAGATTGCGTGCAAAGCCGCCAGGCGGGCTTTATGCAGTGTTTCCTTTATCATTTCACAAAAAAAGCGGACACATCGAAAATGCACCCGCTTCTTGGATAGATTTCAATAACTCTACTCAGTCGCCGAAAGAAATTCCCAGATTTCTTGCAGTCTGTACCAGCTGATCGTCCGGCGAAACAAACTTTGTCTTACCGGCAATGTCGTCCAGCTTATTGGCAGTGATCGTGCCGCCAACCTTTGCTACAGACATACCGTAATGTTCCTCCCGAATCAGTTCTGCTGCGTATACGCCGAACTGTGTTGCCAGAACGCGGTCATACGCACTTGGGCTTCCGCCACGGAGCATGTGCCCCGGTACGCAAACGCGGGCTTCCAGTCCGGTCTTTTGCTGAATCTGTGCTGCGATCCGGTTGGTCGCAGTGGTGATGCCAGCTTCCTGACGCAGTCTGGTGCGTTCTTTCTTCTTCATCTTGGCTTCTTCTTTGTCGAAACAGCCCTCTGCCACAGCGACGATAGAGAAGTTTTTGCCGCTTTCGCTACGCTTCTGCACGGACTTGCAAACCTTGTCAATGTCATACGGAATTTCCGGAATCAAAATGATGTCCGCACCGCCGGCAATGCCTGCACTCAAAGTCAGCCAGCCAGCCTTATTGCCCATGATCTCGCAGAGCAGGATACGGGAATGGCTGTTTGCAGTGGTGTGCAGTCGATCCAGTGCATCTGTGGCAATGTCTACCGCAGTATGGAATCCGAAAGTCACATCTGTACCGAAGATGTCATTATCAATGGTTTTCGGCAGACCAATGACATTCAGTCCTTCGTCCGCCAGCAGCTTGGAGGTCTTATGTGTGCCGTTTCCGCCCAGTGTCAAAAGGCAATCCAGCTTCTGATCCTGATAGGTCTTTTTCATGTTCTTGACCTTATCCACATTGTCATCGCCGATGACTTTCATCATCTTGAACGGCTGACGTTTGGTACCCAGAATCGTACCGCCGCGTGTGAGAATGCCGGAGAAATCGTCCGGTGACATCTCCTTGCAGATGTTGTGGATCAAGCCATAATAGCCGTCTGAAATTCCAACGATCTCTACATTTTCCGTCCCCAGCATTTCATAACAAGCCTTTGCAACGCCGCGAATTGTGGCGTTCAGTCCCGGGCAGTCGCCGCCGCTGGTTAAAATTCCGATTCTGCGTTTCATAAGTGATTCCTCCTATTTTTGATACTTCTTTCAGAAATGTCCTGATAAGATTCGTGCAATCTGCTATATATTATAGCGTTTTTCTGGCAAAATATCTACAATATTTTATGAACAAACAAGAGTAACTCTAATTCCGCCATTGAAATATCACAATTTTTCCTGTAAAATCCTTTGCATAAAACTTTTTTTGAAATCGGTTGCTGGACATGGATGATTGTTTATTCATGAAGGAAAGTAAATTCCTGCTCCATAATTCCCTTCATATTCGTCTTTTTCAGAGTCTTTAGACAACCAAATCAAATATAGGCCATTTTCATTCTCATCTTCCGAATTATACTTTTCAATAAAATATAAATTATAAGTTTCTAAATCAGTCAATATCGTATAATCTGCCCTGATTTTAAATGTTTTCTTTTTTCCATTCTGACTTTCATCGGTTGCAATCGTTCCATTAGATGATACCAAATTACCTTTATAATATTCTATTGCAGATAAAATAGAATCGTCTAATTCTTCAGCTTCGTTCAATGCCTGATTAGAAAACATGGATCTAATTGCAACTTGATCTCCATTTTCTAATGCTGTAACAATTTCTGAAGCCCTATCATCTGCGATTTTATCGAGGCTTCTATCTTCCAGCCAGCTTTGGTGGGGATAGGAAGAACAGCCCGTAAAAAACAAGAACACAACTGCGGATATTACAGCGTTCAATCGCTTCATCGTTTCATTCCTCTACAATGCTTACCATTTTACAAAAAGCACCGTTCTGCTCACGGCAAAACGGTGCAATATATTGTTTGGATATTCTTTTTACAGTTCTGACTGCAAACCACCTTCAGAGAAGTAGTCAATTCGCATGGCATGGCGAACACCTTCCAGAGTCTTTTCCGCAGTTGCTCTCGCTGTAGCACTTCCCTGCTGCAAGATCTCGTAAACTTCCGGCAAACGCTGCTCCCACTGCTTGCGACGTTCCCGAATGGGACGGAGTTCTTCCTGCATTACATTGTTCAGGAACTTCTTGACCTTTACATCGCCCAGACCGCCACGCTGATAGTGTGCCTTCACTTCGTCCAGGCAGCTGTAATCTTTCCAGAATTCCTCGAAATATTCCGGCTTGCAGAATGCATCCAGATAGATAAATACCGGATTACCCTCTACCTTACCGGGATCTTCTACCCGCAGGTGATTCGGATCGGTGAACATGGACATGATCTTTTTCTTGATCTCCTCCGGCTCATCAGACAGGTAGATACAGTTGCCCAGAGATTTACTCATTTTTGCCTTACCGTCAATACCCGGCAAACGTAAACATGCCTGATTGCTGGGGAGAATGATCTCCGGTTCGGTCAGAGTTTCGCCATATACCGAATTGAATTTGTGCACGATTTCCTTGCACTGTTCCAGCATCGGCAGCTGATCTTCTCCGACCGGAACGGCAGTTGCATGGAATGCGGTGATGTCTGCTGCCTGACTGATCGGGTAGCAGAAAAAGCCTACTGGGATACTGGCTTCAAAGTTCCGCTGCTGAATCTCTGCCTTAACGGTAGGGTTCCGCTGTACGCGGGAAACGGTAACCAGATTCATGTAATAGAACGTCAGTTCTGTCAGCTGCGGTACCATAGACTGAATGAAAATGGTGCTTTTTTCCGGATCCAGACCACATGCCAGATAGTCCAGAGCCACCTGTGTAATGTTCTGTCGTACTTTTTCCGGATGCTCTGCATTATCTGTCAGTGCCTGTGCATCGGCGATCATAATATAAATCTCGTCGAATTTTCCGGAGTTTTGCAGTTTTACCCGTTCTTTCAGGGAACCTACGTAATGTCCTACATGCAGCCGTCCGGTGGGACGATCTCCGGTCAAAATAATCTGTTTCATGTTTTTGCTCCTTATGATTCACGGACGCTGCGGCAATGTTGTATGCCATGTCCATGTAAATTTCTTTTTTTATTATAACACATTGAGGGTGTGGTGTCAATGTTTTCTGTCTAAATTCCGTAATAACCAAGCGGAAAAGCAAAAATGATACTGTAGGCAATACCGCACAAAGAGCGTCTGGCGACTT
>NZ_KI260408.1:150518-153932 GCF_000468015.1 Ruminococcus callidus ATCC 27760
CATCTGTCGCACAATCTTTGTGCGGTATTGCCTGTAAAAAAGCATATAAAAGCTTTTAGAAAAATGTGTTTGTATTCCGTTTACACCTTGCAATCTCCTATAAAATATGCTATAATAAAAGCACCCGAAAATTTCACGGGCAATATATCAGAAACAGAATTTCAAGGAGGAACATACCATGCCCCATATTACGATCAAAATGCTCAAAGGCAGAACAGACGATCAGAAAAAGCTTGCTGCAGACAAGGTTGCCGCTGCACTGGTAGATGCGATCGGCTGCAATCCGGAACACATTTCTGTTGCAGTAGAAGATTTCACACCGGTAGAATGGCAGGACGAATTCCGCAAGGAAGTCACCGAGAGTGAACACATCTACAAAGAACCGCATTACGACCCGAAGGATGTGCTGTAATGGGGCTGATTCTAGCTTCTGCATCACCGCGGCGGCAGGAACTCCTGCGGCTGATCACGGAAGACTTTACGGTTTTTCCGGCAGCCGTAGACGAGTCCCTGCCGCCCGTGTTGTCTGTACAGAAAGCGGCACAGTATCTGGCACGAAAAAAGGCTCTTGCCGTCGCCAACGAATATCCGAATGACATTGTTCTTGGTTCTGACACCACGGTGGTGTTGGAAAATGCCATTTTCGGCAAACCGAAAACGCCGGAACATGCGGCAGAGATGCTTCGTCAACTCTCCGGAAAGACACATACCGTCATCACGGGTGTAGCTTTGGCACAAGGAGAACGCGTATCCTCATTCCAGACAGAAACAGCGGTAACATTTTATCCGCTGACTGAAGAACAGATACAGGCGTATCTTGCGACCGGCGAACCTATGGACAAAGCCGGCAGTTACGGCATTCAGGGATACGGTGCACTGCTGGTGCAGAACATCAACGGCGATTTTTACAGCGTAATGGGCTTGCCGGTGGCAGAAACTGCACGGGCATTGCAATGCTTTTGCAAAGGAAACGATGTGCTGTAAAATCGTACAAGCAAAACAGAAAGACAATTTTTATGCAGCGTTTCCATAGATAACAGAAAGGGATTTCCATGAATAAAAAAGAACTCTCCGAAATTCGAAAAAATTTTTCAGATACCAGTGATTTATTTGTACTGAATCAGGTGGCAACCGCTTTTGTGGACAGCGAAAAAAATATCCGCTGTCAGACCAGCCGTGCCTATCACAACATTGCTTCCGAAGAAAGCGACTGCCTTATGGCAACGCTGAAACGTGTTCTTGCGGGCACACTGGGAAAAGGACTGCTGGAATACGAATTCCCCAAAGAAGCCTATGAAGAAGGCGGCAGTCAGGCGATTCTCTACGAGGCGTTACAGTCCAAACTGGAAGATGAAACTGCCGTTACAACGCTGATGGAACAAATCGTCCGCAACATGGACTATGTTTCCACCTATGCGATTTTGGTCGGACATTGTACTTATACCGTTTTTCAAAAGTCCAAGAGTGACGAATTAGACCCGTATCAGAGCCACGATTACCGTTTTCTGGTGGCAGCAATTTGTCCGGTAGAAGTTCGCGTAGACGGGCTGATCTACAACGAAGATGACAATGCCATTGAAAAGAAAAATGTTTACGACAGAATCGTGGCAGAGATCCCCACAGACGGGTTTGTCTATCCAACTTTCACGGGGAGAGGTCCGGACGTAAACCATGTGCTGTACTCCGCCCACAAGCCCAAAGATGTTAATATCAGCATCATAGAAAATGTACTGGGCTGCCCGTTTAACCGGACGGCTCAGGAACAGAAGGAAACATTCCAGAGCATGATGCAGGAAATCGTTTCCGATGAACTGAGTTACTCTGTCATCACCGGCGTAAATGAAAAGCTGCGGGATATCGCAGCAGAATACGCCAATGAACCGGATCTGCCCATTGTGGACGATATTCACGTGCGGGACATTTTGCTGGACTCCGGCGTTAGTCAGGAACGTGCAGAAGAAATGCAGATGGCATATCGGGAGGCAACACAGGACAAGCCGATTACTGTCAACAACCTGATCGACAACAAAACAACGATCAGCGTAGACGGCATCACTGTTTCGATTGGGAAAGATGCCACAGACAAGGTGCGGACACAGTGCGTAGACGGCAGACGGTATCTGCTGATCGATCTGGACGATCCGGCTGTGGAAATCAACGGGTTGACAGCTCGCATTGCAGAATTACAGCCGGAGCCGACAGAACCGGAATCGGATCTCACAGACTTGCCGGAAGCAGAGCCGGAAAGCGATGAAACAGCCGTATGACATTACAGCAATTGAAATATGCCGTTGTCACTGCGGAAAAAGGAACAGTCAGTGAAGCAGCTGCTTCTCTGTATATTGCCCAGCCCAGCCTGACAAAAGCACTCAAGGAACTGGAAAAGGAAATGGGCATTTCCATTTTCAACCGCACCAATAAAGGCGTTTTTGTTTCCAAAGAGGGGGAAGTGTTTCTGGGCTATGCCAGACAAGTTCTGGAGCAGGCTGCTCTGATCACGGAAAAGTATACCCACCAGTCCGGTGGAAAACAGGAATTCTGCGTTTCGACACAGCATTATTCCTTTGCGGTAAATGCATTTGTAGACTTGATTCAGGTGTATGGCAGTGACAATTATGATTTCAGTCTGCGGGAAACCCAGACCTATGAGATCATTGATGATGTTGCCCGTCTGAAAAGTGAAATCGGAATTCTCTATCTCAACGAGTTCAACGAAACCGTTTTGCGAAAGATTTTGAAATCCAACGATTTGCAGTTTACGGAGTTGTTTGAAGCAAAGCCGCATATTTTTATCAGCGACAAAAATCCTCTTGCACAAAAAGCAGAAGTCACCATGGCAGACTTGCAGCCCTATCCGTACCTGTCTTTTGAACAGGGTGAACACAACTCGTTTTACTACTCTGAAGAAATTTTCAGCACAGAAATTCGCTCAAAAAATATTCGGGTACGGGACAGGGCAACGCTGTTCAATCTGTTGATCGGACTAAATGGGTATACCATTTGCAGCGGTGTCATTGACGAAGAACTAAATGGAGAAAACATTGTGGCAATTCCCCTTACGGAAAACGGAAGCATGCATATCGGTTACATCACCAAAAAGCATGCAGTGCCCAGCCGATTGGGCAGCATTTATTTAGATGCATTAAAGCGTTATGCGAAAAACTCCTGATGCAACACCGCACAAAGCCGTCAGGCGGGCTTTGTGCGGTGTTGTTCTAAAATACTGAATAGGCTCTGATGCAGCACAGACCTCAAATACCGGTTTGCTATATAATAAAGCTATAGCAAACCGGTATTTTTATATATTTTACATGTCCGGTGGAATCCTGTATAATGGAATTACAATCAGAAACAAAACGGAATACGCTGGGCAACATTGTTTCAGGGCAATACCGCACAAAGATTGTGCGACAG